>NZ_JBMNPX010000004.1:0-255784 GCF_050943825.1 Pseudoflavonifractor sp. | reverse complement strand
GTTCCCATCCCGAACACGGCAGTTAAGCTCACCTGCGCCGAAAATACTTGGCTGGAGACGGCCTGGGAAGATAGGTAACGCCAACACAAGCGTGAAGCGGCAGACTTATGTCTGCCGCTTCTTTTTTCGTTTGTGCAGTCAGGAATATCTGCAATAAAGTAACAGAAAACATATATAATAGCAGATAAAATGAAAAATATTACCGCTTGAAATTACAAAGAAATTTGTTATACTGGTGACCGCTGAATAAGCCCTGCTGCAGTTTCCCGCAGCAGGGCATAAAAGTAAGCCTAAATATATGTTCAGCAACTACGGTATGCAATGCACTCAAGGGAAACGGTGTTGCCGCTCCGAAAAAAGAGAGCGGAGCTGCAAACAGATAAGATTCGGAAAGTACTGCGTTAGGCGGGGTTGATAGAAGAGAAATATGGCGTCAGGGCTGACGAAGTTCACCGGGACAGGCCTTCTGATTTTTGCGGGGATATGGGGTGCGAACCTCTGTCAGCCCAAGAAGATAATCGACGCTGGTCTGATAAAGTGCAGCCAGCTGGATTAGAAGCTCGGGCGTGATGGAATTGGTTCCGTTTTCATAAGCGGAATAGGTTCTGCGGTTAAGATAAAGCATATCTGCCACCTGCTGCTGTGTCCAGTCTCGGTCTTCTCGCAGAGCACGGATAGCGGGAAAAATCACGAAAATCACCTCGCAGATAGTATAGTTGACAAAAACAGCGGCATAAAGTTTTGGCAGTATTTCTGCCATACGGTAACAAAGTGCGTTCAAGAATCGTTATAAGAGTGTACAGAAGTAGTAAACAGAAAAAATGTTCGAAGGAGTTTGTACCCTGACTTGAAAAAAGAAAGGGTGATGCTCCGCAATCTGCAGAAGAAGCAGCAGATTGAAACAGCTTGTTCAGAACAGGAGGAATGTGTATATGAACGGAAAAAAGGGATTATCCCTGGTATTGTCCGGAGCCATGATGGCGTCTATGCTGTCGCTTCCGGCGATGGCTGCAAACCAGACTGCACCTGATTTCCCTGATGCGGCAAACAGCTGGGCCAGCGAGTCCATTGATCGGTGGGGCGCCGCGGGCGTTGTCAACGGCGACGAAAACGGAGACTTCAACCCCACCTCTTCTCTCACCCGCGCCGAACTGGCACAGATCTTTGTGAACATGTTTGGCCTGACCGAGAAGGCTCCCAATACCTACGCCGACCTGCGGGGCGACGAGTGGTACGCTGACGCCATTCTCAAGTGCACCGCTGCCGGCATCATGCAGGGCGATGGCGTTAATGCCAACCCCATGGCACTGATCAGCCGTCAGGAGACCATGGTGATGTTCGGCCGCGCCATGGGCGTTGTCCCTGAGGAGAATCCCGACCTGAGCAACTTTACTGACGGAAGCTCCGTAGCGGACTGGGCCGCAGGCTACATTGCACCGCTGGCCGAGATGGGTATTATCTCCGGCAGCGGCGACGGCAGCGTCCAGCCCAGCGTCAACATCGACCGGGCCTCCACCATGGCTCTGCTGGACAAGGCCATCACCGTCTACGTGAATGAGCCCGGTGAGTACACGGTGGACAATGCCGATGGTTTTGTGGTTGTCAACACCGACGGCGAGGTGAAGATTTCCGGTACCACTGCCGGTGTGGTGGTGACTGCGGGCAGTGAAACCGGCACGGTGAGCCTCAGCGGCGTAACTGCTGACACCGTGAAGGTTGACGGCACTGCCGCCGTGGCCCTGGAGAACGGCAGCAAGGTGGAAACCGTCACCGTCAATGCCACTTCCGCTGTGACGGTTGCCACCGGCGTGAAGGTTGACACCATGGCCATCAATGATGATGCCGACGTGACCAACGCTGGTACCATCACCAAGCTGGAGGCCAATACCGCCGCCGACGTGAAGAACACCGGCACCATTACCACTCTGGATGCCAACGCCGCCGTCCGCGTGGACAACAGCGGTACCATCAGCAAGGCTGTGATTGAGGCCGATGGCGTCATTCTGGATGGCAAGAAGCCCACCACCGTGGATGTGGCTGACGGCGTGAAGAACCCCACCGACAGCAAGGGCAATGAGATCAAGGACAACACCAACAGCGGCGGCGGAGATTACTATCCCCCCACCACTGAGACTGTCGGCGGCATCGTGGGCGTGAATCCCGTGGACCAGAGCGCAGATGACCCCATCACTGAGATGCCCACCATCACCGCCAGCGCCTATAAGACCCTGGCTACCGGCATCATTACCATCGACCTGTCCAGCAGCGACGTGGTGCCTCTGCATGAGAACGCCCAGCACAAAGAGGGCACTTGGGTTGGCTTTGCCATCAAGGCGCCCGAGGGCGTGACCAGCGCCAACTATTCCTTCGGTACTGCGCCCAGTGATACCGCTTCCAGCTCCGTGGAGCTGACCACTGGTGACCCTAACGTGGGCGGCGGCGCTGAGGGTGAGTACTACTTTGTGGCCTTCGTGAACGCCACTGCCGTTACCCCCAAGACCTACCTGACCATTGACTGGGATGGCGCTGGCGACGCGTATGCTCCCCAGAAGTACGAGATTAACCTCTCCGGCGTTAAGACCAGCACCAAGACGCTGACCGGAGTGTACACCTCCCTGAATGAGCTGCCCGAGAATGTGCAGTCCAGCGAGACCGGCCTGGCCTTTGATGGCAGCACCGCTCTGGTGTCCAACGGCGGCAGCGGCACCCTGACCCAGGAGCAGGTCAAGGGCATGGGCGGCGGCGGTGAGTACACCGTCTACTACGCCGTGCCTCAGGAGGGCCTGAGCTTTGACAAGATTATCCGCACCGTCAACGGCAAGGAGACTACTTGGAATATTTCCAGCGAGACTGGCGCTGAGGAAGGCGCTGGCTGGTGGACCAAGGATGAAGAGACTACCGGCAACTATTACTTCAAGTGGGGCGCTGTGTTTGCGCAGAAGAACGCCCAGGGCATCTGGGAGATGACCGACGGCGGCAAGTATGAGTACACGCTCCGCTTTGTGGATGCAAATGAGAACGTGGTGGCTACCTACTCCTTCACCGTGGACCTGAGCGGCTATACCATCAGCAAGCCTGAGACTGTGACCGATGTGAAGGTCCAGACCAACGGCTGGGTGGATGGCAGCAGCGCCACCATTGCCCGTGATGAGGCCCACGAGCTGGACCTGAGCGAGAAGGTCTCCCTGAGCCAGGCTGAGGTGACCAGCCGCAACGGCGAGCTGGTGGAGTACATCGGCGTACCTACTGAGAAGCTGGGCGAGGCCGACACTGTGGTGCGCACCGTCTCCCGCCCCGGCGTGGATACCCTGGGCACTGCCACCATGACCTTTGAGGAGCTGCAGGGCGACAGCCGCATGGGCACCCTCAACGAGGCTGATGGCTACACCTATTTCAAGTTCGGTACCACCTTTGCCGAGAAGAAGGATGGTGTCTGGACCGTGAAGGGCACCGGCGACTACACCGAGACCCTGACCTTCCTCAAGGACGGCGTGGCCGTTGCCTCCTGCAGCTACACCATCAAGGCGGGCAATATCAGCATCTCCAACCAGGTTGAGGGTGCCATTACTGACGTTACTGCTCCTGAGTGGAGCGCTGAGACCCCCAACAAGGAAAATGTCAATGAGATGATGAATGCCCTGTGGGCGGAGGGCCCCACCGAGGTTCAGGGCATCTCCGTCAGCCAGGTGTTCTCCTGGTCCGGCAGCACCCTGACCATCAACAAGGACAACGTGACCGAGGGCATCCTGAACTGGATTACCACCCAGTGGGGCGGCACCAGTGTGCCCGTGGCCATTACCCTTAGCGGAGAGTATAAGGGAACCACCGACGCCAACTGGAGTGGCGCCGTGCTGGTCTGGGTGGACCTGAAGACCGTCGAGAGCGGCCCCATGACTGTAGAGCTGAGCAACGGCGGCGTCACCACCCTGAACGTGGCGGTTACCTCCTCTGCCGGCTAAGCACCTTTTCTCTCAAGAGCGCTGGGCATTTGCTCGGCGCTCTTTTTATATTCCCGGTACAATCGGCCTTTTCTAACCCGGAGGAGCTGTGGTATGATATCCCGGAAGGAAGTGAGACCATGCACTACGACCACATCAGCCGGGGGACTTTTCTGGCCCGGCCCAACCGGTTTATCGCTCATGTGGCCCTGGAAGGGCAGGAGAAAACCAGAGATTTTGTAATATGTCATGTAAAAAATACGGGACGTTGTCGGGAACTGTTGATTCCTGGAGCTACCGTTTACTTGGAGAAGAGCGGCAACCCGGCCCGCAAGACTGCCTATGACCTCATCGCGGTGGAAAAGGGCAGTGCGGAGGGAGGCTGTGGGACCCTGATTAACATGGACGCTCAGGCCCCAAACCAGGTGTTTGCCCAGTGGGCCCGGTCGGGGGCCTTCCGGCCCGGGCTGACTCTGCTCCAGGGAGAGAAAACTTGGGGGAATTCCAGATTCGATTTTTACTATGAGTATTCGAATAACGGAGAAATTTGCCGTGGATTTGTGGAGGTAAAGGGGGTCACCCTGGAGCGGGACGGGGCGGTCTATTTCCCGGACGCCCCCACGGAGCGGGGCGTGAAGCACCTGGAGGAGCTGATGGCCTGCAAGGCAGCCGGGTACGAGGCGGCGGTGTGCTTTGTCATCCAGATGGAGCGGGCGGACTTCTTTTCACCCAACGACCTGACCCATCCCGCCTTTGGCGACGCGCTCCGCCGTGCACAGGCGGCCGGGGTGGAGGTGCTGGCCCACACCTGCCATGTGACGCCGGACAGCCTGACCATGGCGGGTCCGGCAGAGGTCCGGTTATAAGAGAGAATTATACCGGACAGGCTGCTGTTTTTGGTGATATAAGTGTGAATTGTCCGGCAGAAATGGACTAGGAAAGCACAAGATTATGAAAAATGCAACAGCGGTACGGACTTGCACAGTCCGTACCGCTGTTGTATAATAAAAATTCATCCAATACAAAACATAGATGGAGGAAAAGGCCATGCAGCCTGAGCTGGAGATTATCACAAAAGAAATTCCGGCCAAGGGAAAGGGATATATGAGAATCCTCCGGTGCTGGCCCGACCAGGTGGACGGCCTGATCCGGCAGGGAGCCAGGAGCCTGCTGCAGCAGGGGGCCACCGAGATATATGCCGCCTCCCTGGACCCTGCGGCGCCGCTGGCGGAGGGCAGCGGGGACGGCTACCGTCTGGAGTTCCGCCACGATATGCTCCGCCTGGAGCGCCCCCTGGACAGGACCTGCCCTGTGCCGGAGGGAAAGCTGACCCTGGAGCCCCTGAGCCGGGAGAAGGTGGGCCAGTGGCTGACGCTGTACAATGAGTGCTTCTTCGACGTGCCCAACTCCGCTACCTACGGCCGCAACGATCTGGAGCGGGTGCAGGAGGAGGGAAGCCGGTGCGGTCTGGCGCTGCTGGACGGCGTCCCGGTGGGAGTCTATGAGCTGGACTTCCAGGAGGCAGAGCCGGAGATTGCGGGCATCGGCCTGTGCAAGGACTTCCGGGGCAAGGGCCTGGGCCGGGAGCTGCTGCGCTCTGTTACGGCGCTTCTGGCAGCTGAGGGCTTTGAACGCACCTGGCTGAAGGTTTCCACCGCCAATATCCAGGCCTATCCCCTCTACCAGTCAGACGGCTTTGTCCAGACCCGTCTGATTTCCCACTGGTATCAGGTGATCTCCGAGGGAGATCTGCTGGCCTGACGGGCAGAGAGACGCAGAGAGAAAAAGGGTGAGTGTGTGAATCGGACCATTGTGGCCCTGGGGGACGGGAACACCCGTTACTTCCTGGGAGATGAGGGGAAATGCGGCCCTCTGGAGCAGGCATGGCCTGCCCAGATGGAGGCCATTCTGGCCGCACTGGGGGCCAAGACCGTGGTGCGGAATGAGGGCGTGCCCGGTGAGACGGCGGCCGATGCCAGAGAAACATTTGCCGCCCGGAGCGCGGGGGCAAAGCTGTGTGTTCTGGGCTTCGGCATGGAGGACATCCGCCGCCCCGAGCGGACCATGGCAGCTTACCTGGCCGAGATGGAGGACATGTTCCGCCAGGCCAGAGAGCAGGGCGTGCGGCTCATTGTGCTGGGGATTCCCTGGTTTGACAAGAATTACGCGGGCGAGCTGGTCCAGACCCGGCTGCCCAAGTGGAACGCGGGGCTGAGCCGCCTGTGTGAGGAAGCGGGAATCCCATTTGTGGACCTGTACCGGGCCCTGGGGGACAACCCGGACCGGTGGTACGGCGAGCGGGAGCTGCCGCGCCACAATCTGTCCGCGGCAGGCGAGCGGAAGGTGGCCGAGCTGGTGCTGCCCCTCGTGCTGCGTATGCTGCGGTAAATCAGGAGAGCAGCAGCGGAACCAGGTTCCGGGCGGCGCCCCAGAGCAGCAGGACGGCAATCGTACCCCAGACCAGGGCGGATTCCCCTCTGCTGAGGGCGGACCGCCCGGTTTTTACGTATCGCAGCCCCAGCCGCACCAGCAGCGCCGCCAGAACGGGCAGCAGGAGCAGCAGCACCGGGTTGGCCGCCCAGGCGGCGGCAAAGTCCAGCCTCAGCAGGGCCAGACACATCCGCGTGACGCCGCAGCCGGGACAGAGCAGGCCCGTGACAGCATGGATAGGGCAGGGAATGGAGCGGCCGCTCAGCCGCACAAAAACAGCATAGGCGAGCCCGATCCCCAGGATCAGGCCCGCCCGCAGAAGCAGCCGTTTCAGACGATGCTTTGCCTCAGAAGTCATTGCCGTTGAAGGTGTACTTGTTCAGCTCGCTCTGGATGAGGGCGAAGGTGACGATGCTCAGGCCAAAGAGGGAGAGAACCAGATAGACAATGGCCAGGCTGCCGGTGGGAACACCCCGCTGGGCACGGGCCATATCCAGCTTCTCACCCATCTTGTAGGCCCAGTAGATGCTGTAAATGCCGCAGGTGATCAGGGAGAACACCAGGGCCATACCGCCGCTGGTGTTGCCCATGCCGGTGACCTCAGTGGAGTCATCGGTGAGGCAGACCATCCAGTAGAGGCCGTAGATGCCGCAGGTGATGATGGTAAGGACAATGCAGAGGGGAACGCTGCGCTGATGCATAAGGCTTCCTCCGTTCCGGTTGTTTTCTTGCCTTTCAGTATAGAGGATGCCGGTAAAAAATGCAATTAAGAAATCCTTAAAAGAGGGATAGGGATTTATGAAAAAAATTTTGCTTCTCACCACCGGAGGCACCATTGCCTCCCGACCCACAGCGGAGGGCCTGGCCCCCGGGCTGGACGGCGGCGGTATGACCGCGCGGCTGTACGGCCTGACGGACAATTACGACCTCACCATCCGGGACCTGCTGAGCATGGACTCCTCCAACATCCAGCCGGAGGAGTGGCAGGTCATCGCCCGGGCGGTGTACGAGAGCAGAGGAGATTTTGACGGCATCGTCATCACCCACGGCACCGACACCATGGCCTATACCGCCTCGGTGCTATCCTTTATGCTCCGGGGCATTGAGATTCCCGTGGTGCTTACCGGCTCCCAGCTGCCCATTGAGCACCCCCTCACCGACGGACTGGAGAACCTGCGCACCGCCTTTGCCATGGTGGCGGGCGGCGTTGGGGGCGTGTTTGTGGCCTTTGACCGGAAGGTGATTCTGGGCTGTCGGGCGGTCAAGACCCGCACCACCGGCTTTGATGCCTTTGAGAGCGTCAACTGGCCCTTTGCCGCCCGGATCAGCGCGGCGGGACTGATTCTCCAGCCGGAGGCACTGCCGGCGGCGGGCGGAGAACCCTGTGTCCTGCGGGACGCCCTGTGCCGGGACGTGTTCCTCATCAAGCTGACCCCGGGCCTGAACCCGGAGATTTTTGATATGCTCCTGTCCATGCACTACCGCGGCGTGGTTATCGAGGCCTTCGGGGCCGGTGGTCTCCACTTCATCCGCCGGGACCTGATCGCCAAGCTCCACGCCGCCGTCCAGGCGGGCATGGCGGTGGTGGTGTGCTCCCAGTGCCTCTATGAGCGCAGCGACTTTTCCCTGTACCAGGCGGGGCAGAAGGCACTGGCCGAGGGGGTCATCCAGGGCTACGACATGACCACCGAGGCCGCCGTCACCAAGCTCATGTGGTCCCTGGGCCAGACAGACGACCCGGAGCAGGTGCGTGCCCTTTTCGCCCGCAGCCTCTGCGGCGAGGTGACCGTGGACAAGGGAATCTGAAAGAAGCAATAAAAGAGGCGGCCGCGGTTATCAACCGCGGCCGCCTCTTTTGTGGAAAAATTACATCTCCCGCCTACCCTCCAGGGCACGCATCAGGGTGGCGTCGTCGGCAAACTCCAGGTGGCTGCCCACCGGGATGCCGTAGGCCAGGCGGGTGACCTTCACCTGGAAGGGCTTCAGGAGACGGGAGAGGTACATGGCAGTGGCCTCGCCCTCGGTGTCCGGGTTGGTGGCCATGATGACCTCTTTCACCTCGCCGCTGCCCACCCGCTCTACCAGGGACTTGATATGCAGGTCGTCAGGCCCCACGTGGTTCATGGGGGAGATGACCCCGTGGAGCACGTGGTAGAGGCCGTTGTACTCCCGGCTGCGCTCCATGGCGATGACGTCCTTGGGGTCGGCCACCACGCACACCGTGGACCGGTCCCGCTTGGGGCTCTGGCAGATGGCGCAGGGACCCTCGCCCTCGGTCAGGTTCTGGCACACGGGGCAGAAGGAGATGGCCCGCTTGGCGTCGGTGATGGCCTGAGCGAAGGCAGCGGCGTCCTCGTCGGGCAGGGAGAGCATATAGAAGGCCAGCCGCTGGGCGCTCTTGTGGCCGATACCGGGCAGCTTGTGGAACTGCTCCACCAGCTTCTCCAGGGCGGGGGGAAAGTACTGCATGGAAAATCCTCCAGAATGTCAGAAATCAGACGCCGGCGGAGCGCAGAGCCTCCACGGCGGCGGCGGGGTCGGGCTTGCCGAACACGGCGGAGCCGGCCACCAGCACGTTGGCGCCCGCCTTCAGCACCAGCGGAGCGGTGGCGGGGTCAATGCCGCCGTCCACCTCCAGGTCACAGTCGGGGCAGTACTGGTTGATGTAGCCCCGGATGGCCTCAATTTTGGGCAGCATGTCGGACATAAAGGCCTGGCCGCCGAAGCCGGGCTCCACCGTCATCACCAAAATCAGGTCCAGGTCCCGCTTCAGATAGGGGATCACCGCCTCAGCGCCGGTGATGGGGCGCAGGACAATGCCCTTCTTCACGCCGTTGGCCTCCATCTTGTCCAGAGCCCGGTGGATGGCGGGGGGCAGGTCGGCCTCCAGATGGACGGAGAGCAGGTCGGCGCCCGCCTTGGCGAAGGCGTCAATGTAGCGCTCCGGCTTCTCAATCATCAGGTGTACGTCCAGAAACTTGTCGGTGCAGGCGCGCAGGGACTTGACCACCGGCACACCGATGGAGATGTTGGGGACAAACATGCCGTCCATCACGTCCACGTGGAGCCAGTCGGCGTTGGGGACCCGCTCAATGTCCCGCTGAAGATTGGCAAAATCCGCTGAGAGCAGCGAGGGCGCAATTTTAATCATACTTAAACCTCCGCTTTAACAGAAATTGAAAAATTTCCTGTATGATACATTCAGCGCGGCAGACACCCGCGCCGCACCGGGGGCCGGTCCGGCACATAGGATGGCACAGCGGAATCGCTCCCGGCCGGCGGCGGATTTCCCCCGCTCTGCTCCCACAGCCCGGCGGCCCGGCCGGGAGAACAACCGCTTTCAGATAGCCGTCCGGCGGGCAGCGCCCGCCGGGCGGCAGCAGGATTAGGGGTTAGTCATAGAAGTCGCCGGTGTTGACCTCACGGGCGTCGTACCCGGCGGCCCGCATGGCGGTGAGGATGCTCCGCTTGTGGGTGTGGCCGAAGGCCTCCAGGGTCACCCGCAGCTCCACGCCGCTCTGGCGGTTGATGTTGACGAACTGGTTGTGCTCCAGCTTGATGATGTTGCCGTTCTCACGGGAGACAATCTCGGCCACCCGCAGCAGCTCACCGGGACGGTCGGGCAGCTGGACGGAGAAGGTGAACACACGGCCGCGGTTGATAAGGCCGTGCTGCACCAGGCTGGCCACGGTGATCACGTCCATGTTGCCGCCGGAGAGCACGCTGACCACATTCTTGCCCTTGCAGTCCAGGTGGCTGAGGGCGGCGATGGGCAGCAGACCCGCGTTCTCCACGATCATCTTGTGCTTCTCGATCATGTCCAGGAAGGCGTCCACCAGCTCGGCGTCGTCAATGGTGATGATGTCGTCAATATTCTGCTGGATATAGGGGAAAATGAGATCGCCCGGGGTTTTCACGGCCACGCCGTCGGCGATGGTCTCCACGTGATCCAGAGTGACGATGTGGCCCGCCTCCACGCTGGCCTTCATGGACGCGGCGCCGGTGGGCTCCACGCCGATGACCTTCACGTTGGGGTTGAGCAGCTTGGCCAGGGTGGACACGCCCGCCGCCAGACCGCCGCCGCCGATGGGCACTAGAATCACGTCCACATCGGGCAGGCTCTGGAAAATCTCATAGGCGATGGTGCCCTGGCCGGTGGCAACCGCCAGGTCGTTGAAGGGGGGCACATAGGTCAGACCCCGCTCCTCCACCAGCTTCTGGGCCAGAGCGGCGGCGTCGTCAAAGGTCTCGCCGTGGAGCACAACCTCAGCGCCGTAGTCCTTGGTGTTGTTCACCTTCACCAGGGGCGTGGTGGTGGGCATGACGATGGTGGCCTTCACACCGGCGGCCTGGGCCGCATAGGCCACGCCCTGGGCGTGGTTGCCCGCCGAGGCGGTGACCAGACCCTTGGCCTTCTCCTCCTCGGACAGGGTGGACAGCTTGAAGTAGGCGCCGCGGATCTTGTACGCGCCGGTGACCTGCATGTTTTCCGGCTTCAGGTACACGTTGTTGCCGGTGGCCTTGGACAGGGCCTTGCTGGGGACAAGCCCCGTGTTGGTGATGACGCCCGAGAGAACGCTGCGGGCGGCCTTGAAATCTTCCAATGTCATCATGGTGAAAACCCCTTTACTGGGGATCGGCCGGTCTGGTCATCCCTGCTGAATATAGATAACCATTATTTTAATGAATTTAAGTGCTAAAGTCAACGTGTTCTTGACACCCCCAAATAGGGAGGGTACACTAAACTAGTACCGGAATACCCACCGGCCGCCAGGCCGGGCAACGCCCTGTTTTCAGGGTATGGAGGAAGCTATGACAAAAAAAGTAAAGCGTTCTGTGGCGCCCTTTTATCTGGTGGCCGCTCTGTGGCTGGTATGGGCGCTGATCCTGCCGCTCTATCGTCCCCTGGATTACATCATGGCCGCGGTGGCGTCGGTTATCGTCTTTATTGTAGGCAAGGCCATCTGGCCCGACAAGGCGTATCAGATTGCCGACCCGGAAGGGGAGAAGAAGGAACCGGAGAAGAAGGAGCCGCCCAAAGCGGAGAAGGCCCAGAGCGAGCCTCAGCCCAAAAAAGAGGAGAAAAAGTCCACCGGCGACCCGGAGCTGGACAATCTGCTCAAGCAGCGGGACATGGCCCTTTCTGAGATGCGCCGCCTCAACGACTCCATTGAGGACGAGAAGCTCTCCGCCCAGATTGACCACCTGGAGGCCACCACCAAAAAGATCTTTGACCTGGTGGCGGAGAAGCCCGCCAAGAAGAGTCAGATTACCCGATTCATGAACTACTACCTGCCCACCACCCTCAAGCTGCTCAACGCCTACGACCGGATGGACGCCGCCGGGGTATCGGGCACCAATATTGACGGCACCATGGGCCGGATTGAACAGATTATGGACACCGTGGTGTCCGCCTTTGACCGCCAGCTGGACGCCCTTTTCGGGGACGAGGCGCTGGACATTTCCACAGATATTACCGTGCTGGAAAATCTGCTGGCCCAGGAGGGGCTCAGCGGGGACCAGATGACGGCCCAGTCATAAAGAAGGAAAGGATGAAATCTCCATGACCGACAAAATTGACATGACCCCCGAGCTGACCCTGGATCCCACCGGTGCGGCCCAGGCCGCCCAGGCGGAGACTGTGCTCCGCACGCCCGAGGCTCCCACCCTGACCCTGGAGCCCACTCTGGGTGCCGAGGAGACCGCCGCCGCTCAGGCCCAGCGGGACGCCAACGCGGTGAAGATTGACGAGAGCATGCTCACCGAGGCCGAGCGGAAGATGGTGGAGGATTTCTCCCAGAAGATCGACATCACCGACTCCAACGTGGTCCTTCAGTACGGCGCTGCCGCCCAGAAGAATGTGGCCTCCTTCTCGGAGAACACCCTCAACTCGGTGCGCACCAAGGACCTGGGCGAGGTGGGCGAGGCCCTCAGCTCCCTGGTGGTCCAGCTCAAGGGCTTTGATGTGGAAGAGAAGAAGGGCATCCTGGGCTTCTTCCAGCGCAAGCGCAACGAGCTGGAGGAGATGAAGGTGGCCTACTCCAAGGCTGAGACCAACGTGGACAAGATTGTCCAGATTCTGGAGGGCCACCAGGTCACTCTGATGAAGGACATCGCCATGCTGGACCAGATGTACGACCTGAACACCAAGTACTACAAGGAACTGACGATGTACATCATCGCCGGCAAGAAGAAGCTGCAGGCGGTCCGCACCGGCGAGCTGGAGGAGCTGCGCAAGAAGGCCGCCGCCACCGGCGCCCAGGAGGACGCCCAGGCCTACAACGACCTGGCCAACATGTGCAACCGCTTTGAGAAGAAGATCCACGACCTGGAACTCACCCGTATGATCTCCATCCAGATGGGCCCCCAGACCCGGCTCATCCAGAACAACGACACCCTGATGCTGGAGAAGATCCAGTCCTCCCTGGTGAACACCATCCCCCTGTGGAAGAGCCAGATGGTGCTGGCCCTGGGTCTGGAGCACTCCCGTCAGGCCACCGCCGCCCAGAGCGCGGTGACCAATATGACCAATCAGCTGCTCCAGAAGAACGCGGACATGCTGAAGATGGGCACCATCGAGACCGCCAAGGAGGCCGAGCGCTCCGTGGTGGACATCCAGACCCTCCAGCACACCAACCAGCAGCTCATCTCCACCCTGGACGAGGTCATGAAGATCCAGCAGGAGGGCGCTCAAAAGCGCCGCGAGGCCGAGGTGGAGCTGGGCCGCATCGAAGGCGAACTCAAGCAGAAGCTGCTGGAGCTGCGGGGCTGAGCAATGACCGGAAAACCGGAATAAAGCTCCGCGCCGAGTGGCGCGTCCCAAGCGTTTCGGCCCGGAAAATCGGGCCGAAACCTTGATGCCGGGCGGATTCACTCCGCCCGAGCAGATAAAGAAAATGGGGTCCCCGCAGAGCGCGGACGCTCTGTGGGGCGGGCGAGCTCAAGCAGAAGCTGCTGGAGCTGCGGGGCTGAGCAATGACCGGAAAACCGGAATAAAGCTCCGCGCCGAGTGGCGCGTCCCAAGCGTTTCGGCCCGAAATTTGGGCCGAAACCTTGATACCGGGCGGATTCACTCCGCCCGAGCAGATAAAGGAATCGGGGTCCCCGCAGAGCGCAGGGCGCTCTGTGGGGCAGCGGAGGAATATCATGAAGATTTTTCAGAAAACCGGCGTGGCAGTACTGGTAATGTGCATCGCCATCGCGGCGGCTGTGGGTATCGGCGTGTGGCGCCAGCCCGCGGCAGCAGTGGGCAGCCAGACCGGGTCCCTGGACACAGGGCTGGACACCGCCTATTACGCCAAATTTGTAGACGACGGCGCGGATCTGCTCTCGGGCAGCGCCGAGGAGACCATCGCCCTCTACAACGCCAACTGGGATAACCGGTACAACAGTGTGGTGGGCGTGGTGACCATGGAGTCCGTGCCCTCCGACGTGCAGACTCTGGACGACTTTGCCAATTACTCCTACCAGCTGGGCGCCGACCTGGGTGTGGGCGAAAACGACGCGGTGCTGGTGATTTCGGTGGCGGATGAGGGCTACTATCTGGCCACCGGCGACAATTTCGCCACCATGCTGCCCGACAGCAAGGTAGATTCCTTCATGCAGGAGTACCTGGGCGGGGACTTCAGCGCCGGCAAGTATGAGGCGGGTATCCTCAGTATGTACAGCGGCCTCAACGACCTCTACTACACCAATTTCGGCGCAGGCAACGACGCCCTGCCCGATACCTCCTATGAGACCGGCTATTATTACAGTTACAGCTACGGCTGGGTGTTCTGGCTGGTGGTTGGGCTGATTGTGCTGGTGGTCATCCTCAGCGCGGTGGACCGCTCCCGGTACAATGTCTACCGCAGCCGGTACTACGGCATGGCCACGCCGCCCTATATGTTCCGGCCCATCCTCTTCTGGCACCGGCCGGGCTCCTACTGGTACCGGCGGCACTGGCACCAGCCTCCTCCCCCGCCTCCCAGAGGCCCCAGAGGTCCGGGCGGACCCGGCCGTCCCGGCGGCGGTAACCCGGGCGGCTTCGGCGGCGTGGGCAACCGTGGGCCCAGAGGCGGCGGCACCTTCGGCGGCCGTCCCTCCGGCAGCGGCAGATCCGGCGGCGTTGGCGGCGGCGGTACCTTCCGGAGCGGCGGCTTCGGCGGTTCCCGCGGCGGAGGCAGCTTTGGCGGAAGCCGCGGCGGGTTTGGCGGCGGCTCCCGTGGCGGCGGCTCCTTCGGCGGACGCCGTTAAGCGCCAAATACAGACAACAGAGCGTCCCCTGTGCAGGCATTGTGCCCGCACAGGGGACGCTTTTTCTTCCTTGCCCCATTACATAAGCTTTACATAACTTTCACGGAAACTGCGTGGAACAACCAAAAACACGGTGCTAAACTTTCTCCTGCACAGAGCGGCGGCTTTTTCTGAAAGCCGTCCGGTTTTGCTGTCCGTGCCGGGTTCATGATGCCGCAGCGAAAATTGTGGGCCCGGAATGGCAAAGCTCAATTGCAACAGAAGGAGAATCCAGATGAACTTGTGTGTGAAGCGAATTGGCTCCATGGCTCTGGCGCTGCTGCTGGCGGCCCAGACACTGGGAACCGTGCCGGCATCCGCTGCGGATGCGGCGGACGAGACCGGGGAACAGCCCCGGGTAGTGGCTGACTGGAAATTTGACCAGGCCCACACCAGCGGCAGCATTGCCGACGGCGACCTGATCATCGAGGACCAGAGCGGCAATAACAACGATCTGCAGATGCATACCTACGGCCAGGGAAACTGGGAGGACTACCTCTCCTTCTCTGACGACAGCATGACCGGCGAAGGCGGCAGCATGGTCTTTGACGGCGACAACAGCTCCAAGACCGGCGCCGACTTTGTCACAGTGGAGGACGCGGCCATCAACAGCGAGACGTTCACCGACGGCTACACCATGGAGTTCCTCTACTACTTCCCTGAGGACTGGACCACGTCCGACTCCTGGATGGCCCTTATCGCCCGGCAGACCGACGACCCGAATGGAATCAACGGCATGGACGAGCCTGAGCTGGGCACCATGTCCGCGGCCATCTCCAACTGCAAGGAGATTCAGTTTGTCACCTCTCCCGCGGCGGATGACCACACCATGACCTCCGCCGCCTGGTCCGTGTCCATGGACGAGGGCGGCGTGTGGTACCACATCGCCATTGTCTCCGACGGCCACGAGATTGCCACCTATGTCAACGGCTGCGAGGCCTTCCGGGACTATGTGTCCGACGAGATGGTGGGCATGTACGCCGACCCGGAGGACGGCCGTTTCCGCGTGGGCTCCTCCTGGTGGCAGGAGGGGGACCAGACCCTGGATAAATTCCTCCAGGGCAGCCTGCAGGAGATCCGCATCTCCGGCGAGGCCCTGGAAAAGGAGCAGTGGCTTGTCCCCAATCCCGAGGATTATGTGGAAAACTTCGGCAGCAACGACACCTACACCCTGCGCAATGAGGACAACTACAACATTGTCCTGATTCCCGACACCCAGAACACCGTGGAATTCCGCCCCGACGTGATGGATGCCGCCATTGACGGCCTCATCGACAGTGCCGACGAGCTGAACGTGGCCGGCGTCATCCACCTGGGCGACGTGGTGGACGACAGCGGCGATGACACCCAGTACGTCAACGCCCGGGACGCCTTCTACCGCATGCCTGATGCAGGCATCAAATTCCTGGTTCAGATGGGCAACCACGACGGCTGGACCAGCGGCACCCACAACTACTACAACAGCTTCTCCGGCAAGAGCACCGCCTGGACCCGCCGTACCAGCTGGTATCTGACCCAGTCCCCCAACGGCGACGGCAACAGCTCCTACATGTTCCTGCAGGCGGGCAGCTACAATTACCTGGTGATCTCCCTGTCCAGCACCGGCGGCGGCAACACCGGCTGGAACAGCGAGGATGAGGCCTGGCTCCGCTCCGTGCTGGAGGAGTACCCCAACTGCCCCACCATCGTCACCACCCACGACCTGCAGAACTGCTCCGACACCGAGCCCAGCGCCATCAAGCTCAGCAGCCAGGGCAGCAAGCTGTGGGACATTGTCAAGAACTATGACCAGGTCTTTATGCTGGTGGGCGGCCACAGCCACGGCTCCGGCGTGGAGGAGCTGACCAACAGCAACGGCAAGCAGGTCATCTCCATCCTCACCGACTTGCAGTTTGCCTACAACGGCGGCAACGGCTGGTTCCGCTACCTGGAGTTTGATGAGAGCGCCGACAAGATCTACTACTCCATCTACTCCCCCTACGCCGCCTCTCTGGACGAGAGCGAGAAGACCTTCTTTGACGTCAACTTCCTCACCGGTCCGGGCAACGAGGGCGAGATCAGCATTGACTTTGACGAGCGCTTTGCCGGCATGGCCCGTGAGGAGCAGGCCACCCAGACCGAGGGCCAGTGGATGACCGGCGAGTACCACACCCACACCGGCCAGTCCAAGGACGCCACCTCCGCCTTCATGTCCCTGACCAACGTGCTGGCCGCCGCCTTCCGCAACGAGGACGTGCTCCAGGATGAGGCCAACAGCGCCGCCCGGTTTGACAACATCCAGTACGGCGACGCCTTTGACTTCCTGGGCCTGGCCGACCACCTGCGCCAGTCCTACAACGGCGTGGACGGCCAGGGCAACGGCAAGTACAACACCGCCTTCTATGTGGCGGTGCAGACCCAGATCCGGGAGCTGGAGAAGCTGCAGGTGAAGGGTGAATACACCGACAAGCTGCTCAACACCGGCTTTGAGTGGGATATGCCCGGTCTGGACCACGCCAGCGTGGGCATTCTGGACGAGAACGGGGAGGCCTCTGTCTCCGGCATCCACGCCTTTGAGTGGCTGTACGCCAGCCAGGGCTCCGGCGACGATCCCACCAGCCTCTTTACTCTGGACGAAAAGAGCGACGACATGGACGAGCAGGCGGTCTACGGCGACCGCCAGCACGACGGACAGGCGGAGACCGCCTATGAGGCTGTGGCCTGGCTGGAGGAGAACTACCCCGGCAGCTACGCCCTGCCCAACCACCCCTCCCGCCACAACGGCGGCAGCGGCGAGGTGACCATTGAGAACCTGCGCCGCCTCAACGACGCCGCCCCCAGCGTGGTCTTTGGCTTTGAGGGCATGCCCGGCAACCAGATGTCCGGCAGCGGCCGCTGTGAGCTGCCCGCCGGCGCCATCCGTAACGGCGCCGACGAGATGATCGCCGTTACCGGCGGCGTGTGGGACGCCCTGCTGTCCGAGGGACGCGCGTTCTACAACTTCGCAAACTCCGACTTCCACTTCAAGGTCAGCGCCGACGAGCAGTACTCCAGCGGCTACTGGGCCAGCGAGTACTCCGCCAACCAGGTGTGGGTGGAGCCCGGCGACGACGGGCAGTTCACCTTCTCCGACGTGGTGGAGGGCATGCGCTCCGGCAACGCCTATTCTGTGTACGGCAACCTGATCTCCGACCTGAGCTTCACCGTCTCCGCCGCTGACGGCAGCTCCGCCACCATGGGCGGCGAGCTGGACGTCATGGAGGGCGACCAGCTCACCGTCACCGTCCGCTTCAAGGCGGGCAACACCAACAACTATGAGACCCTCTTCAGCACCGATACCGGCATCGACGTGGACAACACCCCCGAGCTGGACCACGTGGACCTGATCATGGGCCATGTGACCGGCAAGGTGGATGAGACCCGGTACAGCAGCACCGACAACACCGACGCCAAGATCGTCAAGACCTTCAGCAAGGAGGAGCTGGCCCAGGCTCTGGGTGAGGACGGCTACTACACCCTCACCTTCCCCATGGAGGCGGACAGCGACCTGTACTTCCGCCTGCGCGGCACCACCGTGTCCAAGGTGGACGAGAACGGCGACCCCCTGTCTGACGCCGACTACTCCGGCGTCAGCGACAACCACACCCGCTTTGACAGCATCAACGACTCCAACTACGCCAGCCTCTGCTTCTACGCCAACCCCATCTGGGTGAACGTGGAGGAGGCCCAGACTGAGGGCGTGGAGAACGGCTCCGCCGACCTGGACGTGACCAAGATCGCCGGTTACAGCGCCGGGCAGTTCGACGTGGACGGCGGCGTCATGGAGATTGTGGCCTACAACAGCGTCAACGGCTATGCCTACGCCGTCAACGGCAAGAGCGGCCTGCTGGCCGTTATCCCCATGGGTGAGCTGGAGGACACCGGCGTGGTGACTGCCCTCACCGGCACCAGCTTTGACGTGAAGGCCGCCGTGGAGGCTGCGGACGATTCCTTCTCCTACGGCGACATGACCTCCGTGGCCGTCTCTCCCGACGGAACCACCCTGGCCACCGCCCTCCAGGCAGAGGGCTATGCCGATGCCGGCCGCGTGGCCCTGTTCACCTGCAATGCCGACGGCTCCCTGACCTTCCAGAAGCTGGTCACCGTGGGCGTGCAGCCCGATATGGTCACCTTCGCCGACAACAACACCGTCCTCACCGCCGACGAGGGCGAGCCCCGTGAGGGCTACGGCGAGGGAGTCACCGACCCCAAGGGCTCCGTCAGCGTGGTGGACGTGACCGAAGGCACCGCTACTGTGGTGGACTTCACCGCCTTTGACGAGCAGCGGGACGCTCTGGTCTCCGAGGGCATTGTCCTGAAGAAGGACACCGCTCCCTCCGTGGACCTGGAGCCCGAGTACATCGCCGTGTCCGGCGGCAAGGCTTATGTGACCCTCCAGGAGAACAACGCCATCGCCGTGCTGGACATCGCCTCCAAGACCTTCACCGGCATCTACTCCGCCGGACTTGAGGATTACAGCACCACCCCCGTGGACATCGACAAGAAGGACGAGGCCTACAACCCAAAGACCTACGAGAGCCTGCTGGGCATCCGCATGCCCGACGGCATCGCCGCCTTTGAGCGCAACGGCAAGACCTACCTGCTCACCGCCAATGAGGGCGACAGCCGTGAGTGGGGCGACTACCTCAACGAGGACGAGCGTAACTTCAAGGATGGCAAGGATACCTCTCCCACCGGTGCCATCACCGCGGAGAATTCCGGACTCACCGGCAAGGTGGTCTTCTTCCTCACCGAGGACTATGACGGCCTGAACGCCGAAAAGGACTACCTCTTCGGCGGCCGCTCCTTCACCCTCTATGAGGTGACCGACACCGGCATTGAGGAGGTCTTCACCAGCGGCGACGACTTCGAGTCCCTCACCTCCAAGTACTTCCCCGACTACTTCAACGCCTCCAACGACAACGCCGTGGTGGACGACCGCTCCGGCAAAAAGGGCCCCGAGGCCGAGAGCGTCACCGTGGGCACTGTGGACGGCAGAATCTACGCCTTTGTGGCCCTGGAGCGCACCGGCGGCGTGATGGTCTACGACGTGACCGACCCCGCCAACGTCTCCTACGTCAACTACATCAACTCCCGCGACTTCTCCTCCACCGTCCACGGATCCGAGCAGTATAAGGACGGCGAGCTGGACAAGTGGGTCACCGGCGGCGACGTGGCCCCCGAGGGCTTTGCTTTTGTGCCCGCCGCCAGCAGCCCCACTGGTGAGGCCCTGCTGCTGACCGCCTGCGAGGTGTCCGGCACCGTGGCGGTCTATGAACTGAAGCCGGAAGAGGCTCAGGTGCCCTCCGGCGGCGGCTCCTCCTCCGGCAGCAAGACGGAGACCACCACCAATCCCGACGGCTCCGTCACCACCACGGTCACCAAGCCGGACGGCTCCAAGACCGAGACCACCAAGGCCCCCAACGGCGCCTCCTCCGTGGTGAACACCAGCAAGGACGGCCAGGTGGAGGCACAGGTGGAGCTGCCCGCCGACGTGGTGAGTGCCGCCGCTGAGCAGGACGAGACCGTGGCCCTGCCCATGCCCGGCCTGACCGCCGCCGCCGACAGCGAGAACGCCCCCACCGTCACCGTGGACCTGCCCGAGGGCACCACCGCCAAGGTGGAAATCCCGGTGGAGAATGTGACAGCCGGCACCGTGGCGGTGCTGGTGAAGGCGGACGGCACCGAGACCGTCATCAAGAACAGCATCACCACCGAGAACGGCGTGGCCGTGGCCCTGTCTGACGGCGACACCGTGAAGATTGTGGACAACACCAAGACCTTTGCCGACGTGCCCGCGGGCTACTGGGGCGCCGACGCCATCGCCTTTGCCGCCAGCCGCGAGCTGTTCAACGGCACCGGCGAGAACACCTTTGACCCTGCCGGGGACATGACCCGCGCCATGATCCTCACCGTTCTGGCCCGCTATGACGGCCAGGACACCACCGGCGGCAGCACCTGGTATGAGCAGGGTGCCCAGTGGGCGGTGGAGAACGGCGTGTCCGACGGCACCAACCTGGACAGCACCGTCTCCCGTGAGCAGCTGGTCACCATGCTGTGGCGCTACGCCGGCAGCCCCACGGCGGAAGCCGGGCTGGACAGCTACGCTGACAGCGCTGCGGTCAGCGACTGGAGCGTGCAGGCCATGGCCTGGGCTGTGGAGAACGGCCTGATCACCGGCACCGGTGCAGGCGCGCTTAATCCCCAGGGCACCGCCACCCGTGCGGAGGTGGCCGCCATTCTGGCCCGCTTTGTGGAAAACGTCAGCTTCTGATTCCGCTTTTAAATGAAACGGGAGAGGCTTCTCTGTACAGAGAAGCCTCTCCCGTCTCTATTCCGCCGGGGAACTCAGAGCCGCTGGAGCTCCTGAAGGGTGTCACGAATCACCTGCTTGGGGATGTACGCCCCTGCAAACGAGATGAGCTGCTCCAGGGTGACAGTCCTGGAGGCCCCCAGCAGGGGATGCTTCATCACCATGGGAAAGCGGCGCTGGAACACCGCCCGGGACTTGGGATTGTCCAGCAGCTCACCCACGGTGATTTTGTTGTGCTTCAAATCCAAACCGGTTCACCTCCACCCATATTGTATGCGGGACAGCGGAAGGAGAAGCACAGAAAGAGAATCCCCTTGCGCGCCGGGCCGTTGTCACATATAATAATACTTTAAGCAATCATTTCGGGAGATGATGACATGATTGTCGGGTGGGAAGGAAAAGAACCCCGGCTGGACCCCACGGTGCGCATGGCGGAGAACGCCTCCGCGGTGGGCGACGTGACCGCTGAGGCAGGGGTCAGCCTGTGGTACGGCGCGGTGGTGCGGGGAGACGTGAGTCCCATCCGCATCGGCCGGGACACCAACATCCAGGACAACGCGGTCATCCACGGGGACCACGGCGTGCCCACGGAGCTGGGGAACCAGGTGTCGGTGGGCCACAGCGCCGTGCTCCACAGCTGCCGGGTAGAGGATGGCTGCGTCATCGGCATGGGGGCTGTGGTGCTGAAGGGCTGTGTCATCGGGGCGGAGTCCATGGTGGCGGCGGGCGCAGTGGTGGCCGGTGGGGCTATCATTCCGCCGGGCAGCCTGGTGGTGGGCGTCCCCGGCCGGGTGAAGCGGACCCTGACGCCGGAGGAACGGCATAAGCTGCGAGACAATGCGGCGGAGTATCTCCGCCTGGCGGCACAGCTGCCGCAAGTGGAAAAAAGGAGCCAAGCATGAGAAGAAAAAAGCGAACCGATGAGGCCGGAAAGTACCACAAGACCCTGCGGGAGCAGATTCAGGAGAACCGGGCCCTGGCGGCAGTATACATTGTGCTGCGGGCTCTGGTGGTCCTGATGATGGTGGCCCAGTTCTTCAACGGGAACTTTGAAAACGTGTTCCTGTGTGTGCTCACACTGGTTCTGTTCATGATTCCCAGCTTTATTGAGCGGACCATAAAAATCGACGTGCCCGACACGCTGGAGGTCATTATCCTCCTGTTTATCTTTGCCGCGGAGATTTTGGGCGAGATACGGGCATATTACATCCAATATCCCTGCTGGGACACCATGCTCCACACACTCAACGGCTTTCTCTGTGCGGCTATCGGATTCTCACTGGTGGATATCCTCAACCGCAGCGACCGCTTTACCTTCTCGCTGTCTCCGGTCTATCTGGCCGTGGTGGCCTTCTGTTTCTCCATGACGGTGGGTGTGCTCTGGGAGTTTTTTGAGTGGGCCATGGACAGCTTTTTCCATCTGGATATGCAGAAGGACACGGTGGTAAACGCCATCGGGACCGTCATGCTGGACCCCACAGGGGGCAATGTTCCCCAGCACATCAAGGGTATCACCGACGTGATTGTGGTCACAGCGGACGGTACCCAGCGCTCTCTGGGTCTGGGCGGCTATCTGGACATCGGCCTCAACGACACCATGAAGGACCTGTTCGTCAACTTTATCGGCGCGGTCGTGTTCTCTATTATCGGCTTTTTCTATGTAAAAAGCCGGGGCAAGGGACGGTTTGCCCGGCGGTTCATCCCCCGGCTGGTGAAGGAGAGCGGAGAGAAAAAGACGGAGGAATAACGCGCATATTTTCCCCGGGAGAGAAGATACTAAAGGCAGCCGGGTGTTCCGGCCATCCATTCTCTCTCTCAAGGAGGATTACGCTATGAATTCCAATCCCAGTATCAAATGCTCCGTGTCCAGCTGCGCCTATCACAACAGCCAGCAGTGCGCCTGCACCCTGAACGAGATCAAGGTGGGCTGCACCGCCGCCAACGTGGCCGACTGCGCCGCCACCGAGTGCGCTTCCTTCAAGCTGGGCGACCACGGCACCTGCTGCAAGCACTGAGTCAGTAAAAGAAAAATTCCCGGCGGCCTGATGCCGCCGGGAATTTTTTATGGATGAAAGCAGTTACCAAAGCTGAAAGCCGGTGAAGCCCAGCAGGGTGAGGACCACCAGTCCGGCCGCCGCCATGGCAATGGGGAAGCCGGAGAAGGACTTGGGCACTCTGGCGTAGGAGACGCGCTCCCACACGGACACAAACACCAGAGCGGCCACGGTAAAGCCAATACCGGAGAGCAGTCCGCCGCGGAGGGCCAATGCCAGTCCCACCTCCGAGCGGGAGACCAGCATGGCGCCGCCCAACACAGCGCAGTTGATCGCCGCCATGGGCAGGCTCTGACGCAGATGTTCCGCCTTTCCCGGCAGAAATTTGGTCATAAGATGGTTGGCCAGCCAGGCCAGACCGGCGGTGAGCAGCAGGAAGAAGGCCTCCTCCAGGTACTCCGCTCCGAAGGGAGAGAGAAGAAAGGCGTATACAATCCAGCACAGGAGCATGGAAACGGTCAGCCCCAGGGTGACGGTCAGGCCCATGACCAGAGCGGAGCGGTATCCGCCGTCCAGGGGGGCGGGCAGATTCAGCCGCCGAGCCACGCCGAACTGCTCCGCCACAAGGGCGGCCAGGGACAGGGCAAACAGTGCGATGATGCTCACGGCTTCTCCCTCCTCTCAAGCCGGGCGGAGACCCAGCGGACCAGTGCGGCCAGACAGGCCATCAGCAAGAAGCCGCCGCAGGGGGCGGCCGCCAGCAGGACGGGGGGCAGCTCGCCCGGCAGGGCGGCACCCCACAGGGTACCCTTGCCCAGCAGCTCCCGCAGGGCGCTGAGCACGGACAGGGCGATGGTAAAGCCGACACCAGCGGCCAGGCCGTCCACAGCGGCATAGCCGGGGGTGAACCGGCGGGAGAAGGCACCACGCCGGGCCAGCAGGGCGGCATTGACGGCGGCGGGCAGGAGGAACAGGGGCGCGCAGCCGGTCAGACCGGGGAAACAGGCCTGAAGAACCAGACCAACAGCGGTGAGAATAGCGGCCGCCGCAATCAGGTAACAGGGGATGCGCAGGGCGGGGGAGGCGAGGGGCCGGAGGATGGCGCCGGCCAGATTGGTGCACACCAGCACCGCCGTCATGGCAAGGCCCGTGCCCAGCCCGCCGGGGAGAGTGGCGGAGCAGGGCAGCACCGCCGCCACCAGCAGGAGCAGCACCACGGCGGGATTGCGCAGGGCCAGTCCACGGCGGAACAGACTGATTACCTTGCCGGGCTCCATGGAGAAGCTGTCCCGCAGCCACCGGATGGCGGCGGGGCCAAAGGCGCGGAGCCGCTCAGGGGCCTGCTGCCGAAACGCAGTCCAGCCCTCAGTTTTCTCCTTCTTCACTGACCGCACCTCCTTCTGCGCTGTATGCGGCCACCGCCGCCAGGGCTTGGTTGACCCCCTGGGCTACCGCCTGGCTGCTCTCGGTGGCGCCCGAGACCGCCTCTACGGCGTTGGAGCCGGAGCCGATGCGGACAGTGCCCGACCGGTCCAGGAAGGACTCCAGGAAGGAGGCGTCCTCCACGCCGTCCCCCATACCGGGGGTCTCACTGTGGGAGAGAATGGCCACGCCGGTGACCGAACCCTGGGCGCTGACCCCCACCATCAGCTTCATGGGGCCGCCGAACCCGTCGGCGGTTACCTCCACGCAGTAGCCCGCCAGAGCCTCACCCTGCCAGGCGGCGTACATGTCGTCCGCCATGGCCGGGTCATAGGGCAGCTGGGAGAAGTGGGTGGTATCCGACGGCGCTACCGACTGCATCACGGCCTGCTTGGCCTCCTCTGTTCTTCCGAGAATGGTTCCGGCGGTGGCGGCCCGTACCACAAGCACCAGCAGCAGGGCAAACAGGACTGTGCCTGCCAGCACCAGCGCCGAGCGGCGCCGGGCCGGGTTGCGGAATTTGGATTCCATCATGCCCGGGCCTCCTTTCTGCGGCGAAAGACGCTCCGAAGGGTCAGGGCAGCCCGGTCAATGGGCCAGGCGAGCAGATTCATCACCAGGACGGCAAAGCCCACCCCTTCGGGGTAGGAGCCGAAGGTGCGCAGGAATACAGTGAGGGCGCCGCAGCCCACGCCGTAGACCACCTGGCCCCAGAAGGTAACCGGGGAGGTGGTGAAATCGGTGGCCATAAACAGAGCGGCCAGCAGCAGTCCGCCGCCCATGAGGGAGTAGAGGGTCCAGTCCAGGGAGGAGTTGCCGCCCTGGGGGAAGCACCAGGACAGCACCGCCACCGTGCCCAGGAAGGACAGGGGAATCCGCAGCCGGATGACCCGACGGGCCAGAAGATACAGCCCGCCCAGCAGCAGCAGGGCGGCGGACACCTCACCCAAGGCTCCCGACCGGACGCCGGTGAACATCTCCAACAGGGAGACGGAGGGCAGGCTTCCGGCGTGAAGGCTGGCCATAGGCGTGGCGGCGCTCTGGGCGTCGATGGCAAAGCCCTCCCAGCTGCGGACAGCGGGGAAGGCGCTCATCACGGCGGGGAAGGAGAACAGGAAGGCACGTCCCGCCAGCGCCGGGTTGAGGAAGTTCTTTCCCAGACCGCCGAAGAGCTGTTTGACCACCACGATGGCGAAAAAGTCCCCCATGAGAACGGCCCAGTAGGGCACGTTGGCCGGCAGGGTGAAGGCCAGCAGTACGCCGGTGACCACGGCGGACAGGTCACCCACGGTCTGTCTCCGGCGGGTGATGAGGCAGAACAGGGACTCAAAGCCCACGCAGCCTGCCACCGATACCAGGGTGACAAGAAAGGCCCGGGGGCCGAAGAAATAACACCCGGAGAAGAGCAGGGCGGGCATCAGAGCGATGAGCACGTCCAGCATCAGGGTGCGGGTGGTGTCACGGGTGGTGAGATGGGGGGCGGAGGCCAGGGTGAGGGGGTGAGACAGAGCCGGAGAACCGGCAGACGTTTTCGCTGTCTGCTTTTCTCCGGCCTCAGGCCGGGTGGCGGGCTGGGTGGCCGCCGGGGCCTGAACAGGATCCGCATCATGGGCCGCGGGCGCGCCGGGCTGTTTCTCCGGCGCGGGCTCCGGCTGACTGACAGGGGCGGCAGCCGTCTCAGGCGTCGTCTTTTCCGGCTCCTGGGACTGAAGTGACGCTTCCAGCTTGGCCTGAGGGGCCTGCTGGGGGCGCTGCTGTCCGCCGGAACGGTTTTTACGCTTCTTCATGGTCAGCCTCCCTTCCGTCCGCTGTCTCAGACAGGCGGCGTTTGCCCACCCGGATGCTGTGGACCAGCCGCAGATGGGCAGGGCACACATAGGCGCAGGCGCCGCACTCAGTGCAGGCGGTGATATGCTCCCGCTTCAGGGCCTCCCACTGTCCGCTCTTCGCATACAGCCGGAGGAAGAGCGGGGCAAGCCCGACAGGACAGGCATCCACACAGCGGCCGCACCGGAGACAGGGGCCTTCCGGCTGGGCGGCGGGGTAGAGATCTGCGGCGGTCAGGGCCAGCAGGGCGCAGGTTTCGCCGGTTACCGGCGCGGTGAGCTCAAACTGTGCGGCGCCCGTCATGGGGCCGCCTGCCACCAGCCGTACCGGCTCCTCCTTCCAGCCGCCGGCCTCACGGATAAGGTCGGAGATGGGGGTGCCGATGGGCACCAGCAGATTGCCGGGCCGGGTCACGGCAGAGCCAGTGACGGTGACGATACGGTGGGTCAGCGCCTTACCCTGGTATACGGCGTCCCACAGGGCGGCGGCAGCGCACACGGAGAACACAGCGCGGCCCTCCTCCTGGACAACCGCCCGCTGGGGATAGCGGTCCCGGAGCAGACGCAGCGCAATGTCGCCGCCGCGGAGGGGCAGATAGCCCCGGAGCGCGGCCACGGCGTCATACTGGCTGCCCTCCAGGGCCAGCACCGCACGGGGCAGGCTCAGGGCCTGCATCAGCAGCCGCACACCGCCCAGCACCGCCTCGGGCCGGTCGGCCATCAGGTGGCGGCGGGCGGTGACATAGGGCTCCGGCTCGGTGCCGTCAATGATCAGCGCTTCCGTCTTGCCCATGGCGGCGCGGAGCAGCTGGGCCAGGGACCGGCCGGTGCCGTCCATGGCGGTCAGACCGGCCTGGGCGGCGATATCGGCCAGCTCACCGGGGCGGAGGCTGGCCGGGGGAGCGTCCTTCTCCACCCGCCGCCAGGTGGGGGAGGCCACAGGGGTGTCCTTTCCGTCGTTGTCAATGACCACCGAGAGGACGGACCCGCCTCGGAGCTGCTGTCGGGGCTCCACAGCCGCCACGGTGCCGGACACGCTGGCGTGGACCGAGGCCAGGCTGGGGGCAGGCTCTGTCAGCTTCTGTCCCACCCGAACCCGGTCCCCGGGAGTGACCAGCGGCACAGGGACAGCATCGCCCGACCCCGCCAGGGGCAGAATGACCTGGACCGGCTGCTTATCCATTGGCCGCACAGCCAGCCGGGCGGTGGCCTTTTTCCGATGGGCGGGACGGATCCCGCCGGAAAAAATGGAAAACATGTCTCCACCTCTTGCATAAAATACGATAGCATTGCCGCCGGAGACGGATACCCCAGGGCAACCGATATATTATATCGTATTTGTGGGCGAAATGTCCAGAGAGGAGGGGAATTTCGCCGGATTCCGGCGGACAGAGGTAAGAAAGCCGAGACCATATCACTTTAAAGAGAAAAAGATTTTTTTCAAAAATTACAAAATCACGATTGACAAATGTCCGTTTCAGCGGTATGATACCAGTTAATTACACACCGTGCACAGACAAATGTGCCGGAGAGAAAGGCAATGACTGGGTAAGTACGGCCATGGCGCAAGCGCAGAGAGGGGACGGCTGGTGTAAGTTCCCGTGAGCATGGACCGGAGGGTCGCCCAAGGAGCAGCCGGGCTGAACGGGGAGAAGTTCCCTCAGTAGGTGCGGACGGTTCCCCGCCGTTATCGGGGTGAGAGCGCGCAGGGTACTGCCCTGCGAATTTAGGTGGTACCACGGAGCATGACTTCGTCCTATGGGACGAAATGTCGTGCTTTTTTCTTTTTTCCTGGTGGAAATGAAACCAAAGGAGGTCTCACGATATGAAGATGAAAACCCCGCAGATTCTGATGGAGTGCCTGCTGGAGCAGGGGGTAGATACCGTATTCGGCTACCCCGGCGGCACGATTTTGAACGTCTGTGACGAGCTGGAACTCCATGGCTATAAGGATAAGATTCGCCACATCCTGACTGCCCATGAGCAGGGGGCCTCCCATGCCGCCGACGGATATGCCCGCGCCACCGGTAAGGTGGGCGTGTGCTTTGCCACCAGCGGTCCCGGCGCCACCAACCTGACCACCGGCATCGCCACCGCCTACTACGATTCCTCTCCCGTGGTGTTCATCACCGTCAACGTGGCGGAGAACCTCATCGGCAAGGACTCCTTCCAGGAGGTGGACATCACCGGCATCACCATGCCCATCACCAAGTGCAACTACCTGGTCCGCCGGGCGGAGGACCTGGCCGACGTGATCCGGGAGGCCTTTGCCATCGCCCGCTCCGGCCGCCCCGGCCCGGTGCTCATCGACATTCTCAAGAATGTTACATATGAGGAGGCCGAGTACGAGTACCTGCCCCCCAGTGAGCACGGCAAGCACGGCCGCCTGGCCGCCATGCTCCGCCGGGCCTCCCACGACCTGCGCCCCTCCGAGCCTGACCATGGCGATATCGACAAGCTGCTGGACATGATTGAGGAGGCCAAGAAGCCTCTGGTGCTGGTGGGCGGCGGCGTCATCCGGTCCAAGGGCGCGGTGCCCGAGTTCCGTAAGTTCTTTGAGCGCCTCAACGCTCCGGTGGCCTCCACCATCATGGGCGGCGGCGCCTGTCCGGGCAACCACCCCCTCTTTACCGGCATGATCGGCATGCACGGCTCCCATGCCTCCAACCACGCCGCCAACGAGTGCGACCTGCTCATCGCCATCGGCTGCCGCTTCTCCGACCGGGTGGCCACCGACCCCAAGACCTTTGCAAAGCAGGCGAAGATCGTCCACATTGACATTGACCGTGCGGAGGTGGACAAGAACGTCCAGACCGACCACCATATCATCGGCGACGCCCGGCGGGTGCTGGAGCTGCTCAACGAGAAGCTGCCCGCCCACGACTACCCCGAGTGGAAGGAATGGGTCTTCTCCCATAAGGAAGTCCCCCTGAAAAAGGACGGTATCCTCCACGCCCATGAGGTGCTGGAGACCATCCAGTCGGTGGCTCCTGGGGCCATCGTGGCCACCGACGTGGGCCAGCACCAGATGTGGGCCGCCCAGTACTACCACTTCGACCGGCCCGGCCAGCTCATCACCTCCGGCGGCTTCGGCACCATGGGCTTCGGCCTTGGCGCCGCCATGGGCGCCAAGGTGGGCAACCCGGACACCCCCGTGTTCCTCTGCACCGGAGACGGCTGCTTCCGCATGAACTGCCATGAGCTGTGCACCGTGGAGCACTACCACATCCCGGTGATTATCCTGATTTTCAACAACCACACCCTGGGCATGGTCCGCCAGTGGCAGAACCTGCTCTACGGCCAGCGGTACTCCCAGACCGACCTGGACCGCGGCCCTGATTTCGTCAAGCTGGCCGAGGCCTACGGCCTGCTGGGTGCCCGCTGCGGCACCCAGCAGGAGCTGGAGACCGTGCTGAAGGAGGCGGTGGCCTCCGGGACCGGCTGGGTGGTGGACTGCGCCATCGACAAGGACGCCATGGTCCATCCCATGGTGCCCGGCGGCGCACCTGTGACCAATTTCCTGCTGGATTAAGGAGGGAGACAAGGATGAAAAACAGTATTGTAACCCGCCGCACCCTTTCCGTCCTGGTGGAGAACGCCCCCGGCGTTCTGAGCCAGGTCTCCCGCCTCTTCTCCCGGAAGGGGTACAACATCGAGTCCCTGGCCGTGGGCACCACCGATGACCCGGCGGTCTCCCGTATCACCATCGAGGTCACCAGCGACGAGGCCATGATTGAGCAGATCATGAACCAGCTGCGCAAGCTCTTCCCCGTCTACTCGGTGCAGGAGCTGCTGCCTGAACGGTCCATCCGCCGGGAGCTGGTCATGTTCAAGGTGAAGGCGGAGACCCACGACATCCGCAACGAGGTCATCCAGATCGCCAACATCTTCCGGGCCTCCATCATCGACGTGTCCCTCAAGTCCCTGACCCTGGCCCTCATCGGCGACGAGTCCAAGGCCGACGCCATGCAGAAGTTACTGGAGGCCTTCGGCATCCTGGAGCTGGTCCGTACCGGCATGGTGGCCCTGGAGCGGGGCGCCTACACCATCAGCGACGAGAACAAGGAAAAAACGGAATTTATCCTCGGCAAGAACGTACTGTAACAAGAACGTGCTCTGAGGAGCACAGACGAAAATTCTCCCGATTGTATCACAGTTATCATTCTTTTCCCCCGGCCTGTGCTATGATCTGAGATAACAAAATCACCTTCTATTTAAAAGGAGTGTATTACAATGGCAAAGATGTACTACGAGAAAGACTGCGAGCTCAGCTATCTGGACGGCAAGAAGATCGCCATCATCGGCTACGGCTCCCAGGGCCATGCCCACGCCCTCAACCTGAAGGACTCCGGCTGCGACGTGTGCGTGGGCCTGCGTCAGGGCTCCAAGAACTGGGCCAACGCCGAGCAGGCCGGCCTGAAGGTGATGACCGTGGCCGACGCCGCCAAGTGGGGCGACATCATCATGATGCTCATCAACGACGAGGTCCAGGCCGATGTCTATAAGAAGGATATCGCCCCCTACCTGACCGACGGCAAGGCTCTGGCCTTTGCTCACGGCTTCAACATCCGCTATCAGCAGATCGTCCCGCCCGCCGGCGTGGACGTGTTCATGGCTGCCCCCAAGGGCCCCGGCCACACTGTCCGTTCCACCTATGTCAACGGCAAGGGCGTGCCCTGCCTGGTGGCCGTGGAGCAGAACGCCACCGGCAACGCCTACAAGATCGCTCTGGCCTACATCGCCGGCATCGGCGGCGCCCGCGCCGGTGTGATGGAGACCACCTTCCACGACGAGACTGAGACCGACCTGTTCGGCGAGCAGACCGTCCTGTGCGGCGGCGTGGTGGACCTGATGCGCTGCGGCTTCGAGGTGCTGGTTGAGGCCGGCTACGAGCCTGAGAACGCCTACTTCGAGTGCATCCACGAGATGAAGCTGATCATCGACCTCATCAACAAGGGCGGCGTGGCTGCCATGAACTACTCCATCTCCGACACCGCCGAGTTCGGCGAGTACGTCTCCGGTCCCCGCGTCATCCCCCACGAGGAGACCAAGGCCCGGATGCGCGCTGTCCTCTCCGACATCCAGGACGGCACCTTCGCCGGCAAGTGGATCGCCGAGAACAAGAACGGCCGCTGCTTCTTCAACTCCAAGCGCGCCAACCTGAAGAAGCACCAGATGGAGGTCGTGGGCGAGGAGCTCCGCAAGAACATGATCTGGGGCGGCGACAAGGATCTGGATACTGCCTCCAACTAAAACCGGACTCCGGGGCCCCCGCAAAAGCCCAGCGAAGCGGGTTTTGTGGGGAAAGGAGCCGCAGCGAAATGAGTGAGCCTTTGCCCTTGGGCGGAGGCGAAGGATATGGAGCTTGCGGCGACGCGGGGTGGCGACAAGGATCTGGACACCGCTTCCAACTAAAAAGGCAAAACGAGCGGGCCGCGGCATTGCCGCGGCCCGCTTTTTCATACCTTAATTTATTCGTGACGCTTGCCCGCCACAATGGCGGCAATCAGCATGCCAAAGAGGGAAATCAGCGTTAGGGGCATCTCCAGGGTAAGGGTATGGCCGGGCCAAAGGGAGTGGACCACGCCCCAGAGCAGGGGGAAGAGGACCATGAGCCCCAGCAGCCAGACCCGCATGGCTCGGAGGATGTAGGGCCAGTTGCTGTTGCTGAAGCGCACCCCGGCCAGGTTGATGCGGAACACGCCGTCACTGTAAAAGCAGATGTTGTTCTGGTCGTAGTAGGCGGGCAGACGCTCCTTCACCCGGAAGCAGAGCCAGGCTCCGAAGAGGAGGCACAGCCCCTCCACCAGCAGGGCGTTGGAGCCCATCTCTTCCACCGAAAAGCCCGTGGCCAGCAGAACGGCGCACTCCGCCGCGCCCACCAGGGCACACAGGAGATAGGCCAGCCGCCACTTCCTGTGACGTGTTTTCTGAGCCTGACGCTCCTCCTCCGTCAGGTGGAGGGTGGACTTCACCAGAGCCTCCACCTCCTCCACCGGCAGCTGAGCCGCCGCCGTGCGCTCCCCGCGGAGCAGCTCGGTGACCGTCACGCCCAGGCAGTCCGCCATGGGCAGCAGCAGCCCCACGTCGGGAAGGCTCAGGCCCCGCTCCCACTTGCTCACCGCCTTGTCCGATACGAAAAGGCGCTCGGCCAGCTCCTTCTGGGTCAGATTGTTCTCCCGGCGCAGCTGGACCAGAAAGCCGCCGAACCGCTCCTTGTTAATGTCGTTCATATGGGTCCCTCCTTTGGTCCCATCCTAGCCAGCGGCCCCTCATTTGTCAATCGACCAGCGGTAGAGTCCCTGGGCCCCAAGGGGTTCAGGGCATTTCCTCCTCGCTCAGGCCCATCTCGTCCACAGCGTGGCGCATGTGGATGGCCATGGCGTGGAGTGCGCCCTCCTCGTCCCCACGGGCGAAAAACTCCAGCAGCAGCGCGTGGTCCCGCAGGGTGTCCTCCGCCAGCCGCTGGGCATCGTCTCCGGTCTCTACCGCCGTGGCCACCGCCCGCTGGATGAGAGGGAGGAGGCGCACCATGAACTCGTTGTGGGTGGCCCGGACAATGGCGGCGTGAAAGGCGGCGTCAGCCTGGGTGCGGTCGGCCCCGGAGCGGATGCAGTCCTCCACGGCTCTGCCCTTGGCGAGAATATCCGCCCGCTCCTCCGCCGTGGCCCGGCGGCAGGCCAGCCGGGCCGCCTGGGGCTCAAAGATGCTGCGCAGCTCAAACAGGTCCCGCAGCTGGCCCTTCACCCGGCTCAGGCCGGTGAAGCCAAAGTCGTCGATGTCCTCTACCCGGTCGGACACAAAGGTGCCCTTGCCCCGGCGGACCTCCAGCACCCCCTGGGCCACCAGCATCCGCACCGCCTCCCGCAGGGTGGTACGGCTCACCCCCAGCTCCTGGGACAGGTCCAGCTCGTTGGGCAGCTTGTCCCCGGGGGCCAGACCGCCCTCGGCTACAATTCTCCCGTACAGCCGCCGGGCGGTCTGCTGGGTCAGGCTCTGTTTTTCCATCTTAAGAGCTCCTTCCACTTGACATTGTTTTCTCTATCATATAATATGTAGTCATACAATGCAAGCGTCATCATACAACGATGACGGATTTGATAAGGAGGACCTTGCCATGAGAAGCGATAACGTGACCAAAGGCGTGGAGCGCGCCCCCAACCGCTCCCTGTTCTACGCGCTGGGATACACCAAGGAGGAGCTGGACCGCCCCCTCATCGGCATCGTCTCCTCCCAGAACGAGATCGTCCCCGGCCACATGAACCTGGACAAGATTGTAGAGGCAGTGAAGGCGGGCGTGCGCATGGCGGGTGGTACCCCCATCGTGTTCCCGGCCATCGCCGTGTGTGACGGCATTGCCATGGGCCACATCGGCATGAAGTACTCCCTGGTGACCCGTGACCTCATCGCCGACTCCACCGAGGCCATGGCTCTGGCTCACCAGTTCGACGGTCTGGTCATGGTGCCCAACTGCGACAAGAACGTACCCGGCCTGCTGATGGCCGCCGCCCGTCTGAACATCCCCACCATCTTCTGCTCCGGCGGCCCCATGCTGGCCGGACGGCTCCAGGACGGCCGCCGCTCCTGCCTGAGCCATATGTTTGAGGCCGTGGGCGCCTACAAGGCTGGCAAGCTGGACGAGGCCGGCGTGGAGGACTATGAGAACAACGCCTGCCCCACCTGCGGCTCCTGCTCCGGCATGTACACCGCCAACTCCATGAACTGCCTCACCGAGGGCATCGGCATGGCCCTGCGGGGCAACGGCACCATTCCCGCCGTCATGTCCGCCCGTCTGCGGCTGGCCAAGCACACCGGCATGCAGATCATGGAGCTGGTGAAGCAGGACATCCGTCCCCGGGACATCATGACCGAGGCCGCCTTCCACAACGCCGAGACCCTGGACATGGCCCTGGGCTGCTCCACCAACTCCATGCTCCACCTGCCCGCCATTGCCCACGAGTGCGGCATTGAGCTGGACCTGGAGTACGCCAACCAGATCTCCCGCAAGACCCCCAATCTGTGCCACCTGGCCCCTGCGGGCGACACCTACATCGAGGACCTGGACCGGGCGGGCGGCGTGTACGCCGTCATGAAGGAGCTGACCAAGAAAGATCTGCTGGACACCTCCGTCATGACGGTCACCGGCAGGACGGTGGCGGAAAACCTGGAGGGCGTGGAGAACCTGGACCCTGAGCTCATCCGGCCCATCGACAACCCCTACTCCCCTTACGGCGGCATCGCCGTCCTCAAGGGCAGCCTGGCTCCCGAGGGCTGCGTGGTCAAGCAGTCCGCCGTGGCCGAGGAGATGATGGTCCACACCGGTCCCGCCCGTGTCTTTGACAGCGAGGAGGACGCCATCCAGGCCATCTACCAGGGCAAGATTGTCTCCGGCGACGTGGTGGTTATCCGGTATGAGGGCCCCAAGGGCGGCCCGGGCATGCGGGAGATGCTCAACCCCACCAGCGCCATCGCCGGTATGGGTCTGGACAAGGAGGTGGCCCTCATCACCGACGGTCGCTTCTCCGGCGCCACCCGGGGCGCCTCCATCGGCCATGTCTGCCCCGAGGCTGCTCAGGGTGGCCCCATCGCCTTCGTGGAGGAGGGCGACATGATTGCCATCGACATCACCAACTGCAAGATCGACCTGCTGGTGGACGAGGCCACACTGGCCGCCCGGAAAGCCAAGTGGGTGTGTCCCGAGCCCAAGGTCAAGACCGGCTACCTGGCCCGGTACGCCAAGCTGGTGACCAGCGCGGCCCGCGGCGCTGTGCTGGAATAACCGCACTGCCGGTAAAAGAGAACAGAAAAAGGGCAGGCCTGCCGGATAGCTGGCCTGCCCTTTTTGTTACCCAATACCAGCAAAAAACGCCATGACTTGCATCCTGTTGGGAAATTTGCTATCATTAACATAACTGTGAAAATAAGCGTTTTGCAGGAAGGGGGCGTGCTGACCGGTGCAACAGAATATGGACCAGTGGTTTACCGACCTCTACCGGCTCAACGCGCCCAAAATGGTGCGGTACGCCTACGCCCAGCTGCGGCGGATGGAGATCGCCGAGGAGCTGGTGGAGGACGCTTTTGTATTGCTGCTGCGCAAGCAGGCGGAGGTAGTGGACCATCCCAACCCGGCGGGCTGGCTGTGGAAGACCCTCCAGCACCTGATCCTCACCGAGGTGCGGGCGGCCCGGAACCGGATGGAAGTGCCGTTGGAGCAGGACTTTGACCTGGCCGCACCCCAGCATGAGGAGGACGCTCTGACGGACTGCCTGCCCGAGGGCCTGACGCCCCGGGAGAGGGAGATTCTGCTTCTCTACTACGAGGATGAGCTGAGCCACGAGGAGATTGCCCGGAAACTGGGTATCTCGGAGCTCAATTCCCGTACCAGGCTCTTCCGGGCCAGGGGACGGTGCAGGGAACTGATGGAAAAAAATAAAAAAATTCTGACGCCTTGTAACGAAATGCCGCCGTGATGCGATATTTCTAATGAAAGGGGCGCGGAAAGCGCCATATGGCGCTTTTATCGTCCGTTTTTACGGACGATAAGGAGGAGGTGAACAAGGATGCCTGAACATCGGTGGAATGACATGGAGCTGGACGAACAGACTGAGGCTCTCTCCGACTATCTGGATCAGATGGAGGAGGAAGAATTTGACCCTGCAATTGTGGATCGCTGCCTGGCTGCCATGGAGGACCTGGAGCCGGAGGCATCCGAGTTTGACGCGGAGGAGGCACTGAAAACCTTCCGTGAGAAGCACAAGGATCTGATCCGGGGAAACAGTGACGCCGGGCAGGAGCAGCCCGAATTAAAGGTGCTCCCCACAGTGCGCAGCCCCCGGAGACGCCGGCTTGCTGCCCGTATCGCCGCTGTAGCGGCTGTGACGGCGGCCAGCTGTCTGCTGGTCTGTCAAGCCGCTGGTATTGACGTGCTGGGCTTCTTCGCCAAATGGGGCCGGGAGGAGTTCTGGTTCCCCGGCGCAGGTAACACCGCGGTGAGCGATGCGGCGGTGACCGGAACCTATACCAGCCTTCAGGCCGCGCTGGATGCCAACAGCATTACCGCACCCCTGGCTCCCAACTGGATGCCGGGCGAGGCGGAGGGCTTCGGCACTCTGACCGAGCGGGCGCAGGTGTCCCAGGAGATGCAGTCCACCCTGATTACGGCGGACTGGGAGGACAGCACAGGCAAGGGCTACTCCATGGAGATTGTCCGCTATGACCTGGAAAGCGCGTCCGTCTCTTTTGCCGCGGCAGGTGAGCGGGACACGGAACAGTATGTCTGTGACGGCACCTCTTATTATATTATGGATCAGGGAGACGGCACGGTCAGCGTCCTGTGGAATCGTGAGGACTTCACGGCTGAGCTGTGGGGCGATCTGGACGAAGAGACGGCCAAAGCACTGGTCCGATCCGTCACACGGCCGGAGGGCGAGCGGGTGTATCTGGCTCCCAGCCAGGACTACGTGCCCCTGGGCAACAGCATCCAGTCCATGCTGACGCCCCACAACCTGGATGCCCGCATGGCCCCCACCTGGCGGCCCGCCGGCTTTGAGAAGTGCGATATCAGCGCTGGGAACAGCGGCTATGACAGCAGAGTCACTACAGTTCACACCGTCTATGACAACAGCGATACGGAGCAGTCCCTGACCGTCCATCTGGAGTGGTGGGATGATGCCGGTGCAATCACAGCGCCTGTCTTTGAAGGGATTACGGGCGAACCGGTGTGCTACGTTCACAACGGCGTGGAATTCAGGCTCTACACCTGCGGCAGCGGACATGTGGCCGCCTGGCAGGCGGGGCATGTCTCAGGCTATATCAGCGGTGACCTGACCCTGGCGGAGACCAAGCGGATGGTGGACTCCATCCCACGCTGGTCGCCGGAGCGCCCCGAAGAGGAGAGCAGCGGCCAGGTCATCGAGCCGGAGTATCAGTACTACGACAGCATGGCCGACGCGCTGGAGGATTACGGCCTGGACGCCGGTCTGGCTCCGTCCTGGGTGCCGGAGGGCTTTGTGCCGGAGGAATCCGAAGCAGTTGAGCTGTTCAGCAGCGTGGAGTTTGATACCGTCTATGTACGGGACGAGGAATACCTCATGCTCCACCTCAGCCTGCTTGAGAAAGGTGACGACGGCCGCACCACGGTCTATATGAAGGATGACGAGCCGGTGACCGAGTATGTCCACAACGATGTCACCTATTACATCATGACCAACGGCGAATGGCGCACTGTGGCCTGGAAGAGCGGCAATATGGAGGGCTCCATCAGCGGCAGCTTTACCCTGGATGAGGCCAAACAGATGGTGGACTCCATCACCGCAGTCCCTGAGAACAGCTGAATATCTGCTGCAAGCGAAACAGCCGGGCGCAAAAGCGCCCGGCTGTTTTTGTGTCACGAGGCCTGCTCCTCCCGTTTTCGTCCTCCACCCAGGCGGAGGTACCACCGGAGGGCGTCGGTGGTGCGGGTCCGCCGGAGTACATAGAAGGTGAGGGCGGCGTCAGCGGCCAGCAGCACGGCGGCAGGGAGGGTGACCCAGCCGGGAATGGCGGGGATAAGCACGGACGCCCAGGGCTGGATCAGGCTCATAAGCCCCAGGGCCAGCAGACCCCACAGACCGGAGAAGAGCAGGCACACCCGGCCGCCCAGATGAAGGGGCAGATGGCTGTAATCCCAGAAATCCACCCTGGCGGCGTAATGGTAGACAACTGCCATGACATACTCGGCGGCGGTGGCTGCCAGTGCGCCGCAGAAAAACAGCAGCAGGGGATTGGACAGAACGGCCGGGGGCAGCAGCAGGATGAGCACCGCACCCAGGCCGTACACCGGGCAGAGGGGGAGAAAGAGGTGACACTTCCGATCCCGCTTGGGATTGACTGTGGCCCGGGCAAAGAGCACCTCCAGCACAAATCCTATAAAGCTGTACAGAACAAAATACCAGAACCACTCCGCCATAGCGCCGCCTCCGAAAGACTGAATTGCCTTTAGCATTGGGAGAAATGGCACAAAACATGCGGGCATTTTCTGACAAAAAATGGGCCGTCCCGATGGTCAGTGGAGTTCGACAGACAAAGGAGAGAAAAAAGACAGAAATTAGTGAAGACACTCCTTGCCCAAAGGATGAAAATATGATATTATAATCCGAAAAAATAAAATGGGGGAAGATGGGCATGCGGCATCTGATTGATTTTGGTGATTTGCCTCGGGAGGAGTGGGACGCACTGTATAAGCGGTGCAGCGACATTATCGACCACCCCGCCGATTATATGGACGCCTGTAAGGGAAAGGTGATGGCGAGCCTCTTTTATGAGCCCTCCACCCGGACCAATTTCTCTTTCCAGACGGCTATGCTCCGGGTGGGAGGCTCGGTGTTCGGCTTTGCCGATCCCAAGTCCACCTCTACTGCCAAGGGCGAGACGCTGAAGGACACCATCAAGATGGTCTCCGGCTACGCCGACGTGGTAGTGATGCGTAATCCCCGCGAGGGCGCGGCCAAGGCGGCTTCTCTGTACTCCGATGTTCCGGTGATCAACGCCGGCGACGGCGGGCATATGCATCCCACCCAGACCATGGCGGACCTGACCACCATCACCCGGCTCCACGGCAGCGTGGACGGCCTGTCCGTGGGCCTGTGCGGCGACCTGAAGAACGGCCGCACCGTCCACTCCCTGATCAAGGCCATGGCCAAGTTCAAGGACATCAAGTTCTACCTCATCTCCCCCCGTGAGCTGGCAGTGCCTGAGTATATGCGGGCCTTCATGCGGGAGAACGGCATGTGGTTCGTGGAGGTCACCGGTCTGGAGACCGTTATGCCCCAGCTGGATGTGCTCTACATGACCCGTATCCAGCGGGAGCGCTTTGTGGACCCCCTGGAGTACGAGCGCAACAAGGGCATCTACGTCCTCACCCGCAGCAAGCTGGAGCGGGCCCGGAAGGATCTGCTGGTGATGCATCCCCTGCCCCGTGTGGACGAGATCGCCATCGACGTGGATGACGACCCCCGGGCGGTCTACTTCGAGCAGGCCCGGTACGGCATGTTTGCCCGCATGTCCCTCCTCATTGAGCTGGCCAACCAGCCCCGTATGAACCCCGGCGTGGTGGAGATCGGCACCCAGCCGGTGTGCCACAACCCCAACTGCATCACCCAGACCGACCACTACCTCCCCCCTCTGGTGAAGAAGAACGGCGGCGTGGACTGCTGCGCCTTCTGCGACGCCCAGCTGGTATAAGAGAGAAAAGAGCTCCTCACTGCGAGGAGCTCTTTTTTTGACGGAAAAGCTGCTTTGACCCCGGACAAGGGGTGTGCTATAATGTGAGGCACGAAGAAAATACGCCCTGTAGGCGTAAAAAACAGAAAAGGAAGCGGCAAAATGCACAACGAACTGACACCGAAGGACCTCCAGCTCATGCGGGAGGAATTGGATTACCGGCGGATTACCCTGCGGCCCCAGCTGCTGGAGGCGGTGAAGGAGGCCAGAGGCTTCGGTGACCTGAGTGAGAACTTTGAGTACAAGGCGGCCAAGCAGGAGAAAAACCGCAATGAGAGCCGTATCCGGTTTCTGGAGAACATGATCCGCACCGCCGTGGTGATCTCTGATCAGGCCGCGCCTGACACAGTGGGACTTTACGACAAGGTGACCGTCTACCTGGAGGAGGACGACGAGACTGAGACCTATCAGGTGGTGACCACCATGCGGCAGGACGCGCTTCACGGCCGCATCAGCAAGGAGTCCCCGGTGGGCTCCGCCCTGCTGGGCAAGCGGGTGGGTGACCGGTTTTATATCAAGGTCAACGACAGCTATGGGTATTACGCCGTGGTGAGGGCCATTGAAAAGGGCGAGGACGACGGATCGGTACCGCTTAACCGATTTTGAGCGGTTCTGTCCTGCTTGTTTTCAAATTGTTCACAAGTTCTTTAAAAAATAGTCAATAATTCGGCCGTGAAACATGGTATTCTCTTAGTGTCAGCAGATGACAGAAGTTTTCCCTCCTCCCTCTCTTTTCTTACACACACAGGAAAGCGGGTCCGCCACAGGGCGGACCCGCTTTCTGTCTTATCCGAAGCGACTGGGGCGCTCAGCCATCCTGTTCCTTGCCCAGCATACCGTTGAGCCGCTCGCTCTGGGTACCGAAGTAAAAGGCGATGATGACGGAAAACACGGTCAGAAAGTCCTTTCCCGAGATACGGTCGGTGAGGACGGAGAAGGCAAATACAGCTGCCATGACCAGGGTTACAATGCTTTTTACACACAAGAGACTGGCAAGCCGCTTCTGAAGGAGATTGTTCATGGGATGCGCCTCCTTTCCGGCAGGTCCTGTCCGCCGTGGGGGCAGGGCCGCAGTCCATTCTATGCGGAGCGGACCGGGAGGGACACAGAGCCGCCGGAGACAGGTATTGCAGCCGTAGAGAAAATAGTGTACAATATGGTTAGCTAAGGCTAACTAAAAGAAAGGAGACTGTTATGCTGGAACGTTTTATGGAGAACTGCAAAAAGCCTGCGGGCCGGTTTGGCCGACTGGTGCTGAAGGGCATGAACTGCGGCCATGGCGCGGTGGCAAATTGGGCCTTTGACCGGATTTGCTGGCCGGAGGGCGGCAGGATTCTGGATGTAGGCTGCGGCGGCGGGGGAAATATTGCCCGGCTGCTCAAGCGCTGTCCCCACAGCCGGGTAGACGGCGTGGATTACGCTCCCCAGAGCGTGGAGGTCAGCCGTCAGGTCAACGTCCGCTATCTGGGCGGACGCTGCCGGGTGGAACATGGAGATGTGATGGCGCTCCCCTTTGAGAATGAGAGTTACGATGTGGCGACTGCGGTGGAGACCGTCTACTTCTGGCCGGATTTGACCGGTGGACTTGGAGAGATAAGGCGGATTCTCCGGCCTGGCGGCCATGTGCTGCTGGTGACGGAAATGAGCGACCCGGCCAAGGGAGAAAAGTGGAGCAGGTACTGTTCCGGCATGACCATCTATACCCCGACCCAGCTGCGGGCGGCACTGGAGCAGGCGGGCTTTGTACAGGCGGAACTTCATACCAGAGGCGTGTGGACTGCAGCGGTAGGGAAAAAACCTGACAAAAGATAGAGCGCGGACCGCAGGGAGAAAAATGTGGGTCCGGCCCTGCTGAAGGGCCGGACCCACGCACTATGGTTCAGGCGAATATTTTTTCCAGAATGTCCAGGGCATCTGCTGTGGTCATGGGGCGGGGCTGGAACATCTGGAACATCTCCTCCACAATTCCCTGGGCCACAGCCGGGAAAAGGGATCTGTCCGGGGCATAGCGGGAGGCAGGCGGGAGCTGGAGCACTTCATCCCGGAAGTTGAGGAAGGCGTCCCGGGTTTTGGCTCCGATCTCCTCTGGTGTCTCCTGTCCGGAGAAGGAGGCGCCCAGCAGCAGTCCAACCCAGCGGACCTTTTCCGGCAGGGCGGGGGCGTTGAACTCCAGAATCCAGGGGGTGGCGTAGGCGCAGGCCTCGCCGTGGGGGATGCCGAAATAGGAGCCGATAAGGTGGGCCACGGAGTGCCCGGCATTGGTGTGGGCCTGGACCAGCATCCAGCCGCCCAGCGTGGAGGCAATGGCCATGTGGGTGCGGGCCTCCACATTTTTGCCGTCTGCCACCGCCGCCGGGAGCCACTCTGCCACCGTACGCATCACCGCCTCCACCAGGTGATCGGTGGCGGGAGTGGCGATGTTGGTGGTGTAGCCCTCACAGGCGTGGGAGAAGGCGTCCAGGCCGGTGGCGGCGGTGAGAACGGGGGGCATGGTCACCATCAGCTCCGGGTCCACAATGGCGTACTCCGCCATGGCGTTCACGGCCAGACAGCCGTGCTTCATGTGGTCGTCGCTGCTCATCACCAGTCCGTCGGATACCTCGCTGCCCGTGCCCGCGGTGGTGGCCACCAGGAAGAGTCCGGGGGAGAGGTTCATGGGTACGTTGGGCCCGGCAAAGCGGAGGATGGGGCCCTCGTTGTACCGTAGCAGGTTGATGGACTTGGCGCAGTCCATGCTGCTGCCGCCGCCCACGCCGATGACCACGTCGCAGCCCTGGGCGTTGAAGAAGCCGATGCCCTCATCGGGAACGGTGTGGGAGGGCTCGGGGTTGACCTTGTCGTACACTACGCTGTCCACCCCGGACGCTGAGAGCACGCGGCAGACCTTGTCTGTAATACCGGCGGCCACGATGCCCGGATCGCAGACCACCAGCGCCTTTTTGCAGCCCTTTCCGGCCACCAGGGGACCCAGCTCAGCCAGCTTGCCGGGGCCAAAGAGGAGATGTACCTTCTGTTCCAGCATGTCAGTCATCCTTTCATCTGTATTTGGATAGCGGAACAGGGAGGCCGTAGCCTCCCTGTTCCGCTGGAGCTGAAATCATTCACATAAGGGATGGAATTGGAAACGCTGAATCAAAGCTCAGGCGGCGGCCTTCTGCTTCTTGGACATGCCCATGGCCAGCACGGAGCAGACCAGGACCACGACGCAGCAGCCCACCATCAGCAGGGAGGGGGCAGTCCAGTTGGCGGGGCTGGTGTTCTCGCCGGCCAGAGCGGTGAGCACGGGAGTGGAGGCAAACACGCCGATGTAGTACAGGGTGTTGAGCAGGCCCATGCTCAGACCGATGAGCTGGGGACGCTTGGCCAGCTGGGGCGTGAAGATGAACATGGAGGTCATGATCATGCCGCCGGGGACAATGCCGGTGGCCAGAGCGTAGATGATGCAGGCTGCATTGGAGCCGCCTAGGTGGGGCATGGTGAAGCAGATAATGGCGCAGAGGATGGCGCCCACGATGGCGAAGAGATAGGGCTTGCCGGTCTTGCCGATGACAATACCGGAGATGATGCAGGTGGGGATGCCGATGAGGCCGTTCAGGCTGGAGTAGAAAGCGGAGGTGGACTGGTCAATGCCGTAGGCGGCAAAGAGGGAGGGGTTGCAGGTGATGAAGCCGAACAGCACAAAGGCCAGGCACAGCATGGACAGGCAGGTGACCAGCAGGGCGGGATTGGCAGCAGCCTCGCCCAGGGAGACCTTCTCGCCCAGGCCTCCGCCCTCGGCGGCGCTGCGCTCAGGCACCTTGACGAACAGGAACACCAGCACGAAGCAGACAGCGGCCAGAGCGGCGATGATCCACCACAGGAGCTTGAGGTTGTTGGTGGCCTTGTAGATGGCCACGCTGGCGTTCATGCCGATGAAGTTGGCCGCAGCGGCAAAGGTGTTGAAGATGCCGGTGGCGGTACCCACGGTGGCGCCGGAGAACCAGTTGTTGATGAGGTCAACGCCCACGGTGATGATCAGCGCGTAGGAGATGCCCTCGATGATGCGGGAGACCATGACTACGGCAAAGCTGTTGCTCACAGCGCCCAGCACGTTGCCGATGACCAGGGTGCCCATCAGGATGAGGAGCATGTTCTTGTTGCCGGTCTTGGCCATCACGGCGGCGCCGGGGATGGAGAGGATGATGCCGGCCACGGTGAACAGGCTCATCAGCAGGGCGGCCTGGGTGCCGTCAACGTTCAGCATGGCGGCAACCTCGCCCATGACGGGGGAGATCTTCAGCTGGGACAGGGACACGGTAATGGCGGAAATCAGCAGAATCAGAAACATCATCCACTTGCTGGAAGTACTTTTTTCGTTCATGGAGCTACCTCCTTATAAAATCAATGCCCTCTCTGAAAGCGGAATGCGGAAGGACTTACAGCGTCAGGCCGATAATGCGGGCGGCGTTGCGGTAGAAGAACTTATCCGCCACAATGGGGTCGTCCTTGAAGGCGTCGGCAGCGTACTTGACGCTCCAGGTGCAGGTGTCGAAGGGCCAGTCGGTGGCGAACATGATGCGGTCCTCACCAAAGAGCTCCAGCATCTGGTGCATGCCGTCCACGCCGCGGTGGCTGGACTCGATGTACACGTTCTTGCAGCCCAGCTTGCCAACCAATTCGGCCAGGGCCTCCAGCTCGCCGCCGCAGGAGCCGCCGCCGTGAGCGGGCACCCAGACGTAGTCGGGGTACTTGCGCAGAATCTCCAGGGTGTACTTCAGGTCGCCCAGCTCCAGGTTGGTCAGGTCGTGGTAGGGAGAGTCGGCCTTGTAGTAGTCGTTGACGCCGCAGTGGTAGGTGATGGGCATGCCCAGGTCACCGAAGAGCTCGATGGGCTTCTCGCAGCGCTTGTCGGTGATGGAGATGTTCTGGATGATGGGGTGAATCTTCAGACCCTTGGCGCCGTTGGCGATGTCCTGCTTCAGCTTGGCCATCATTTCATCCTCGGGCAGGTCGAAGTCGGGGCAGGTGAAGGGGATGAAGCGGGGGTCCAGCTTGGAGGCGGCCAGAGCCTCCTCGAAGGAGGTGTTGGGCATGATGGGCAGGGAGCACATATAGTCGATGCCGGCGGCGTCCATAATGGCCTGGGTGGTGAAGATGTTGGCCCGCTGCCAGATACGGACCTGTCCGGCGTCAATCAGCTTGTTCTGGGCCTCCACATCGGGGACAATCAGGGGACGGGTGTAGCCCGACTCCTCCAGATCCTTGAAGGGATCAAAGCCGGTGAAGCCGGGGGGATCGGCCACGAAACCGGGGCGCTTGAAGGAGATGTTCTGATTGCCGTGGAAGATGTCGCCCAGGTGGGTGTGGAAATCAATGATGCGCTTGGGCTTGAATGCCATTTCGGGGGTCTGGAACACTTCCATGATGATTTCCTCCTTGATAAAATTTTATATGCCGCCGGAACAGGCGGAGTGTACACGATTATTTGGGCCGCCGGATGCACAGCATGACGGCAAAAGCCACGACTGAGCACACGGCCAGGGCCACCAGGGTACTGACATAGCTCTGGCTGGCGTCGTACAGGGCGCCGGCGGCAGTGCCGGCGAAGGACGCCACCAGCAGGTTCATATTGCTGATGGAGAAGTTGACGGGGTAGTTTTTCTGGCCGAAGAAGCTGCTGATCACGGCCGAACCCATGGTGGGCGCGCCGCCATAGCCCAGGCCGGTGACGATAAAGCCGGCCACCACCAGCGGGAAGCTGTGGGTGAACAGAGCAGCCATGAGGATCAGTACGCCCGCCAGGCTTACCACATTGACGGCGGTCATGGTCAGCTTCCAGCCCAGCTTGTCAAACAGCCCGCCGAAGAGGACACGGCCCAGGCCGTTGCAGATGGAGATGAAGCCCACCACCAGGGTGATGACCCCCGCGTCCACGCCGGGGCCCACCTGGGATGCAAAGGGCTTGGCCTGGGAGATGACAGCCAGACCGATGCCGCTGATGAGGACAGCCCACAGGAAGAAGCACCAGAAGCTGGGGGTGCGGACCATGCGGGCGGGGGGGATATCCGGTCCTCCCGCGCTCTGGGCGCCCTGAGTGGGGGCGGCAGGGGGAGGCAGCCGGAAGAACAGGGACCCTACGCCGATGACCACAGCCATCACAACGCCCATAATCAGGAAGGTCTGTCGCCAGGCGCCCGTCTCAGCGGGGGTCATGGCGTCAAAGAGGGCGCCCAGCACCATGCTGCTGGAGCCGAAGCCCATCAGCAGCACGCCGGAGATGAGCCCCTGGTTGTTGGGGAACCACTTGGTCATGGTGCTCATCACCGAGTTGTAGGCAAAGCCGGAGGCCGTGCCGCACAGTACGCCGTAGCTCACATAGAGCATGGGCAGGGAGTTGGCCCGGGAGACCAGGAAAAAGCCCACCAGGAACAGCGCCGCGGAGAAAAGGACATTGGCGCGCACGGGGATACGCTTGGACAGGTTGCCTGCGGCGAAGCCGCCCAGGCAGAAGAAGGCCATGCAGATGGTGAAGGTGAGGGACAGCTCTGCCGCGCTCCACTGGGGGAAATCCGCCCCGATGGGGGCGGCAAACACGCTCCAGCCGTAGACAAACCCGGCGAAGAGGAGCACCACCAGGCCTACCGCGGCATAGAGCCACCGCATAGCGCCGGAAACCGCTTTTGTCTCCATCACAGATCTTCCACCTTCGTAAAGGTGCGGGCCTGCTCCTGACCCCGCAGAACCCGGAGCACGCCGGTGGCCAGGGACTCCATCTCATTCTCGCCGGCGTAGACATGGACGGGGGCGATGAAGGACACACGCTGGGTAATCCAGTCGGTGATCATCTTGGAGTGGGCCACGCCGCCGGTGACCAGAATGGCGTCCACCTCGCCGTGGACCACAGTGGCCAGCGCGCCGATGTGCTTGGAGATGTTGTGGGCCATGGCCTCATAGACCAGGGCGGCATGCTCGTCGCCCTCGGCGATCCGCCGCTCCACCTCACGGCCGTCGTTGGTGCCCAGGTGGCCCATCAGGCCGCCCTGCTTCTTGACGTAGTTGTACAGCTCCTTAAAGCTCTTGCCCGACTCCGCCGCCAGCTTCAGCGTCTGGAAGGTGGGAAGTCCGCCGGTCCGCTCGGGGGAGAAGGGCCCTTCCTCATCGGAGATGAGGTCGATCATTCTGCCGTTCTGGTGCAGGGAGATGGTAATCCCGCCGCCCAGATGGGCCACAATCAGGGTGAGCTTCTCATACTCGGTGTGGTTATCCTTGGCGTACTTATGGGCGATGGCCCGCATGTTCAGGGGATGGCCCAGGCTCTTGCGCCGCATCTCGGGCAGGCCGGCCACCTTGGCGATGGGGGTCATCTCATCCACCGTGACGGGGTCGTAGACATAGGACTTGAGGCCCAGCTCGTCGGCAATGGACTTGGCGATGGGGGCGCCCAGGTTGGAGGCGTGCTCGTTCTCCGGGCGGTAGTGGAGCTGCCAGATCATGTCGTCGTTGATCTCGTAGGCGCCGGAGCGGACCGGGGGCAGCAGGCCGCCGCGGGAGACCACGGCGGTGAGAGTGTCCCTGGTCACGCCGTTCTCCTCCATGGTGCGCAGCACCAGGTCCCGGCGGTACTCGTACTGGTCAAAAGGCTCCTTGAAGGGGGCCAGCTCCTCCTTGCTGTGGTTGATGGTCTTGACGAAGAGGGGGGTCTCGTCCTCATAGACCGCAATCTTGGTGGAGGTGGAGCCGGGGTTGATGACAAGAATTCGTTCCATTTAGGCCTCCTATCTCAGTCGTGGGTCATGGACGCGGCCAGGCACAGGGCGTTGTACTTCTCCTCGGAGGAGGAGCCGCGGCTGGTGACCACGATGGGGCATTTGGCGCCCACCACAAGGCCGGCCATCTTGGCGCCCGTCATCTCCACCAGGGACTTGCCCAGGATGTTTCCGGCGGTGATGTTGGGCACCACCAGGATGTCGCAGTCGCCGGCGCAGGGGCTCTCATACCCCTTGGTGATGGCCCGCTCCTTTACCATAGCCAGGTCGAAGGAGATGGGGCCCTCCACGATGCAGCCGGGCAGCTGACCGGCCTGCCACATCTCCTTGAGGGCGGCGGCGTCGGTGGAGTCCACGGACTTGGGGTTGACCTTCTCGGCGGCGGCCAGCACACCCACCTTTGGCTCTTCGTAGCCCAGGGCCCGGAGGGCCTCCACGGCGTTGAGGATAACGTCCTTCTTCTGCTCCAGAGTGGGGGCAAGGAGCATGCCGCCGTCGGTGGTGATCAGCAGCTTGTGATAGGCGGGAATCTGGTTGATGGCCATGTGACTCATGGTGCGGCCCTGGCCCAGGCCGTGCTCTTTATTGACCACGGCCCGGAGGATGTCGGAGGTGTCCAGCTTGCCCTTCATGATGAAGTGGGCCTTGCCCTCCCGTACCAGGCGGACGGACAGGGCGGCGGCTTCGGCGAACTCGGGGGCGTCGTACAGGTCCTCCTCGGGGACGCTCTCGCCCATTTTGGCCAGGATCTCCTGGATTTTTGCCTTGTCGCCCACCAGGACCGGGACCACAATGCCCTCGGCCCGGACCTTCATGACGGCCTCCAGGGTGTGCTCATCCTGGGCGGCGGCCACTACCACACGGCGGGCTCTGACGTGGGCCTTGGCATGAGCCACAAGACTTTCAAAACTCGTAAAAATCATGGTGCAGTCTCCATTCTGTGAGAAATGCCCGCAGGGGCGGAAAGAGGAGAGGGGGCGGGCGGCAGGAGAGATGAGAGCCGCCGCCCGCCCGTGGGAAAGGCAGAGAAATCAGGCCTCGTAGACCACTTTGCCGTCACAGATGGTCATGACGACCTTGGACGCGCCGATCTCGGTGACAGGGCAGGTCATGATGTCGGTGTCGAGAATCTGGAAGTCGGCCACCTTGTTGACCTCGATGGAGCCGCGGACGTGCTCCATATGCTCCTGATAGGCGCCGTTGATGGTGTACATGCGGATGGCATCCTCACGCTTCATAGCCAGGTCGGGACGGGCGCAGTAGCCGTCTGCGGTAGTACGGGTCATGCAGAACTGCATGCCCTGGCGCCAGTTCATGGAGAAGCAGGTGGAGTCGGAGCCGCCGGTGAGGCAGGCGCCCAGGTCGGTGTAGGCCTGATAGTCGAAGATCTCCTCCTTGTCGGTGAGGACGGGGGTGTTCCAGCCGAAGACGATGTTGGCGGCAGTGGGCTGGATGGCGGCCAGGATGCCGTTCTTCACCATCTTGGCGGCGCACTCCTTGGTGGTGTCGTCGCAGTGGATGAGGAAGTGACGCAGGTCCTTGCCGGGGTAGAGCTGGTTGGCCTTGGCCAGACCCTCGATGCAGGCGTCCATGGAACCGCCGCCGCAGGAGTGGATGCAGATCTGCCAGCCCATGCGGTGCAGCTCGATGATGGTGCGCTGGACCTCCTTGATGAGGGTGTCCTCGTCCAGGCCCCAGGCGGTGACGAAGGAGCCCTCGGGGCGGATGCCCTTGCGCTGCCAGGTGGGGCCGCCCAGGTCCACAAAGAACTTGATGGCGTCGCCCTTGACCCAGTTTCTGTCCTTGAACTCGGGGATGCTGGCGGGAACCCGCTCAGTACCGCGGATGATGGAGTCGTAGCTCTCCTCGCCGCCGATGGCGGAGAAGTAGTTGATGGACACGCGGGCGGTCAGCTCACCGCGCTCGGCCATCTTCTCGTAGATGTGGATGGGACGGGTGCCCCAGGTGCCGCGGAACACGTGCTCGCCGCCCTCGCCCAGGATGTCGGTGTGGGAGGTGATGCCCTGCTCGTTGAGGGCGTGCTGCACCCGGCGGATGGCGTCCTCCAGCTCAGCGTCGGTGAGGATGGGGCACTTCTCGCACAGCAGGTTCTGGGCGCCCCACTCGTGGAAGCGGCCCACAGGCTCGCCGTTCTCGTCCCGGTCGATCATACCCACGCTGGCGGGGATCTCGGGGTAGTTCTTGTCAATGCCCGCAACCTCCAGAGCCTTGGAGTTGCACACCATGGAGTGGAGGGAGAAGTCGGTCATGGCCACAGGTACGTTGGGGGACACAGGGTCCAGGTCCCAGCGGTTCATGATGCGGTTCTCGGCGGCCAGCTCCTTGATGTTGCTGTCCACGAAGCCGCAGCCGAATACCCACTGGCCGGGGGCGGCCTCGTCACAGGCCTTCTTCAGCTTGGAGAGGATCTTGTCCATGCAGTCGTACTCGGGGCCGGAGAAGTCCAGGAAGGTGGGGGACAGGGTGTAGCCGGTGTGGACGGCGTGCATGTGGGAGTCGTTGGCGCCGGGCAGAACCAGCTTGCCGCCGGCGTCGATGACCTTGGTGTCGGGGCCGATATAGGCCTCCATCTCGGCGTTGGTGCCCCGGTCGATGATCCAGCCGCCCTTGGTGGCCACAGCCTCCACATAGGTGAAGTTCTTGTCCACGGTGGCGATTTTACCGTTCTTGATTACGAGATCAGCTTTGACTGCTGCCATAATATGACACCTCCAAATATAGTGCGGCGGGAGCTTCCGCCCCCGCCGGCGGGGACAGGGGTTAGTCGGCCCAGATCTGGTCGTGGGTGGGAATCTGATCCGGCTCCTTCATCCATCCAATGCGGGAGATGTTGATGAGGTGCTCGTAGGTCAGGTTCTCGGAGATGGAGTTGTTGCCCCAGGAGCCGCAGCCCAGGGTAGAGGTGGGGTTGAAGCCGTTGGCCAGAGCAGGGTTGGCGGCGAAGATGCCGGGCTGGTTGACCAGCAGGCGGGACACGGGCAGCACCACGCCGGCCAGCTCGGCCTTCTTCTGGTCGTAGGTGTGGACCACGGCGGAGTGGCCTGCGCCCTCATAGAGCAGGTTGGCCTTGGCCACTTCCAGGCCCTCCTCGAAGGAGTCCACCGCGATGGCGATGGTCACGGGGCACATCTTCTCAGCGCACAGGGCGTCCTTGGCACCGGCGTTGGCCTTGTCTACCTTCAGGAGGATGATGCGGGTCCACTCGGGGATCTCCACACCGGCGGCCTCGGCGATGTCCTTGGGGTACTGGCCAACCAGCTTGGAGTTGATGTGCCGTCCGTCGGGGAAGAGGGCGGTGCGGAACTTCTGGACCGTGTCGGGGTCAGAGACATAGTAGGCGCCGGCATCCTTCATAGCGGCGAGGAACTCGGCCTCGTCGCAGGCAGGGTAGATGGCGGACTGGTTGCCCGCGCAGATGAGGCCGTTGTCGTAGCTGCGGCCGGCCACGATCTGCTCGGCGGCTTCCTTGTAGTTGAAGCCCTTGTCGATGATGGTCTGCACGTTGCCGGGGCCAACGCCGAAGGCGGGGTGGCCGGAGGAGTAGGCGGAGCGGACCATGCCAGCGCCGCCGGTGGCGATGATAACATCGGAGTTCTGCATCAGCAGCTGGGTGCACTCGATGGAGGGCTCCTCAATGCACTGGAGCAGGTTCTCAGGGGCGCCCAGCTTGGCCAGGGCCTCGTTCATAATCTGGACGGTGTGCAGGGTGGTCTTCTTGGCGCGGGGGTGGGGAGCCACGATGAGCACGTTGCGGCCCTTGAGGGCGTAGGCGGCGTTGAAGACGGCGGTGACGTTGGGATTGGTGCAGGGGGCCACGGAGCACAGGATGCCCTTGGGCTTGGCCACGTAGGCCAGATGCTGCTCCTCGTCGTAGCCGATGATGCCAACGGACTTCTTGTCCTTCAGGGAATACCAGATGCCGTCGGGAGAGCCGGAGTTCTTTCCGATTTTGGAGGTCAGATCACCCAGGCGGGTCTCCTCTACGGTCTCTCGGGCCAGCTCCTCGGCGTGCTCGCCGAAGGCCACCAGCACGGCCTTGACGCAGGCATCTACCTGCTCCTGATTGTACTTCTCAAACTCCACCAGGGCCTTGCGGGCGTTGGATACAAGCTGGGATACCAGTTCCTGATTGTCCATGAAAAGGACCTCCTTATGTTTGATAAGCCAAGTGTAACACCGAATTTTGAAGGTCTATTGTACAAAACGGAACATAAACGGATAAAAAATAGATAGTCGTTTATGCAAAATGCCGTCCCGGCCGAAGCGGCCGGGACGGCATTGGAGTGTGAGCCGACGGGCGGTGTGGCGCCCGTCGGGAAAGGAATGCGGCTGGAGAGAAAAGCCGCGCTGGAAAGCATATGTAATGCGTAGGGAACAAAGTCCAAAGCTATGTAAGCTGAAGCACCTCGCGCTGGTAGCGCAGGGGGGTAGCACCGGAGAAGCGGCGAAACTCCCGGTTCAGGTGGGACTGGTCAAAGTACCCGTTGTCAAACGCGATATCTGAGAGGCTGCCGACCTCACCGCCGCTCCGGGCCAGCATACGCACCGCGTTCTGGAAGCGCATGATGGAGGAGTAGTTCTTGATGGAGATGCCGTGGGACTCTTTGAACTTCTCACGGCAGTAGCGGCCGGTATAGCCGGTGTAATCGCTGATGGAGTCCATGCGGATATTGCCCCTGGCCTGACAGAGCTGAAGCTCGGAGTACTCTACAAAGTCGGGGGTATACTCCGGGTCGGCCAGCTGCCGCCGGGCAAACTCGGCCACAATGCCCACGCGCTCGTCAAAGGTGGAACTGGCTGAGAGCATTTCCGTCACCCACCCGGCGTCAGGGCAGTCCTCCCACAGAGAGATGGACTGGTCCACCAGATCCTGCCAATCAGTGCGCAGAGGGCGCATCCCCTTGGGGCTGAAGGGCTTGAAGCCGAAGTAGACGGCGTTGGGCTCCAGCACCAGCTCACGGGGCGCGGTCTGGAGTCCGCTGACCACAGCGGCGGGGGAGCCGGGGGTGCAGCGGAAGAGAAAGTCAATGCATGCGTCGGGAATCAGCCGGACAGGGGCGCCGTCCTCACTGGTCTGGAATTGATAGCAGAGAGCCAGGTTCTTTTTGGAGTAAGGATTCCAGGTCAGGAGGCGTTCATTGTACCGCAGCTGCCGGGACAGGTCCGGCTGGAGAGGCGCGATGTATTTGTCCGAAATGACAGACGTGGTGCTCATGATACATCCTCCTTATAGTCCTAAGTCCGTTTATGCGGCGCTCATCAGGAATCCGCGCCGCCGGGGCGGGTTTCATCCAGGAAAAAGCCGATGATAAACGAGACCAGATTGACAAAGCCGAACAGGAACAGGCTCCACTTCAGACCAAAGGCGTGGGCGGCCACGGCGTCAGTCACGGGGGCGATGCCGGTGAGGAAGGTGGTGAGCCAGCCGCCGATGGTGGGGGAGACAAAGCCGGAGAGGAAGGCAGTGGCGTTAAAGAGGGCAAAGGCCGCGCCGGAACGGCTGGGGGTCATGTCCTTGAGCTCCATGCACATGGTGTAGAGCACGGGCATCCACATGCCGTTGCCGATGCCATAGATGGCGGTGCCCACCAGGGCCAGGGGCACACTGAAGCTCACCGTGGAGATGAGCACGGTCACACCTACGAACTTGAGAATCTGACCCACGATCAGGATGGGCTTCCGCCGTCCGGTCTTGGACATCACGGCTCCGCCCAGGATGCTGCCTACCAGGCCGATCAGGGGGAAGGCCAGGGCGGCGCAGAGATTGGCCACAGAGGGGTCCATGCCTCCGCCTTCAGCGATGAGGGTGGGGAGAACCACCACCATGTAGGAGTAGCAGAAAAAGTCCATGATGAATACCAGGCAGAGCAGCTTGATATTCTTCCGCCGCCAGAGGTTGCGGTAGATGCCCCGCTCCGGCAGCTCCACCACGGCGCTCTGGGGGATATCCGCGGCACGGATGCACACCAGCCACACGATCATCAGCGCCAGCAGCACAACGCCCCAGATACCCATGGCCACCTTCCAGGAGCCCAGCAGGTTGGACAGGGGGAGCATGAGGGCGAAGCTGATCACGGTGCCGATAAAGGGGAACATGCCGTTGAGGGTGTTCATGGTGTCTCTGGCTCTGCCGGTGTACCAGTTCATGATGGCAGAGCCGATAAAGGGGATGGCCAGGCCGAAGCCGATGGAGTAGATACCGCGGGCCAGCAGGAACAGGGGATAGGTGGGGGACCAGAAGTTGAGCAGAACGCCTGCGGTGAGGAAGAACTGGGTGCCCAGGTAGAGCTTGCGGATGCCAAGACGGCTCTCCAGAATACCGCCGGCCAGACAGGCCACAATACTCATGGGAAAGGTAATGGACACCGACAGGTTGAGCAGGGCGTCCTGCCCTGCCAGCTGGTAGTACTCACTCAGGACGCTGAGAATGGGAGAGGGGGCCATCTGCTGCACATATCCGATGCCGATGGTCATGATCACCAGAAATGTCATCAGGGGCAGTTTTTGGGGGCGTTGCATGGGGATTCCTCCTTCAATGATGTGTTTCTCGGAATGCCGTGCCCACAGACATGGAGAAAACAGCCCGTACAGAGAGGAACGCCTCTTTTTTGCACCTGAGACAGCCCAATATAGACTGTTCTCATAACTTTTTCTACGGGAAAAGAGGGGGGAGTTCCACTTTTTACAATATGAACGGGGCGATTTCCGGTAGTCTGAAGACGTGCACGGGCAGCCGTGAAATAAGAAGGAGGAGATGGCCTATGATAAATGCGGAGGTCGAGCGGGTCCGCGAGGTGGTCCGGTGCTATATGGATGCCACCCGCAGGGCCGATATGAGTGCGCTGGAGCGCTGCTTTCACAGAGATGCCAGGGTATCCGGCTGCCTGGGCGACAGGATTATGACCGGAATGCCCGCCACCTTTCCGGAGACAGTGCCCGCCGGAGAGGAGAAGCATCAAGCTCAGCTGCTGTCTTTGTCGGTAACCGGACGGATTGCCGACGCAGTGGTGTATGAGGCGCCATCCCCCGGCAAGGCAGGGCTGGAGCACCACCTCCAGCTCATTGAGGATGGGGGAACCTGGCGCATCATCGCCAAGAATTTTACAACCGTTTGACGGGAGGGACATGGCGCTTGCCCTTCCGGCGGACTGCGGAGACAGGTCCCGCGACTGGAAAAGCAGGCCATGGATTTTAATCACAGGCCGGAGAAAGCGCACTGTGCCTCAGAGCGCTTTTCCGGTCGCAAGCATGATGTACGTTTTGGGGAAACACCTTGCTGTATCTCTATACTACCCCAAACGGACAGCATCGTGAACTATCACAAGTGATAGTCCTGATAATAACTTGTGCATGAGAGACAAAAAGGAAAGCCGAGTCTATGCGCATTTTGTGCCCATATGGTATACTCTGAATATCAAACCGACGGAAACCAACATAATAGAGCAAAAACATCCAAGAAGTCTCAAAAAACGAGGGGTGGTATAGATGAAACTTCCTGGAACCAAAATTCTATCCCGTGCCCGGATAAACCGGCATCTGGACCAGATACTCGCCTATCCGCTTACTGTTCTCCGCGCACCCATGGGCTTTGGCAAGACCACAGCGGTCCGGGAGTATTTTCATACCCAGCGGCTGGAGCTCATCTGGCTCTCTCTGCTGGGTTCCAACGGATCCATGGCCTATTGCTGGGAACGGCTCACCTCCAGAATCGCCCAGCGGGACACCAAGATGGCGGGAAAGCTGCTGGAGCTGGGTTTTCCGGAAAACCCGCCTCAGCAGGCCAAGATTGTGACCCTGATCTGTGAAAAGAAGTACCAGGAGCCCACGGTCCTGGTGATAGACGACTACCAGCTCATTGACTGTGAGGAGACGGCGTCCCTGCTCACCCTCATTGTGGGAGAACGGGTGGAGAACCTGCATATCGTCCTGCTGGCCCGGGATACGCCCTGCCTGCCTGTATCCGACCTGGAGCAGCGGGGGCTGTGCTGGCTGGTGGGGCAGGAGGTGCTCCAGTTCCGGGTGCCCGAGATCAGGGCCTATCTGGAGCTGATGGAGTACCCGGCGGAGGGAGACCTGGCGGAGCGGCTGGGCCGCTGGACAGGGGGCTGGATTTCCGGCATCTACCTGATTCTTCGGGGTATGAGCCAGGGGCTGCCCATCGGTGCGGGAGAGGACATCAACCAGCTGCTGGACCGCAACCTGTACAGCACCTACGACAGAGAGACCCAGACCTTTCTCCAGAAGCTCTCCTATCTGGACGCCTTCACGCCCGAGCAGGTGGCCTATGCCTTTGAGGACTCCGGGGCTGCCGGGCGGCTGGTGGAGTTGGTCCAGGGCAATGCCTTCATTACCTTCAATTCGGCTTTGCGCGCCTACAAAATAGTGGATCTGTTCCAGAAGTTTCTTCAGGAACGGGCGTCCCGGGAGGGGGTAGAGCCCGGACCTCTCTGGCGGAGAATGGGACAGTGGTTTCTGGAGCGTGGGAAGCGGGTGCTGGCCTATGACTACCTGTACCGGGCAGGAGAGGTGGAGGAGATCCTCCGGGATCTGAACAGCATGGAGCCCAGGGATATCCAGTTTGCCCAGTTCCCCCAGGTCCACAAAATATTTGACGGGCTGGCCCCCGAGACGGCCTTCCGCTATCCTCTGGCCACCCTGCGCCATATCAGAGTCAAGGCCCTCAGCGATCCGCCCTCCGCCCGGGGCGAGCTGGAGCGGCATCTTCAGAATCTGGAGGCCCATTTCCTCAGCGCAAAGGATATCAGCGAAAATTACCGCACCTTCCTCCTGGGGGAGATCCACAACACCTGGATTTTTGTGGCCTTCAACGACGTCCATGAGATCGTCCGCCACGGTGAGCTGGCCGTGCGCTACTTCAACGGCCGGTACTCCTGTGTGGTGAGCAACCGCACGGAGTTTACCTACGGCGCGCCCCATCTGCTCTACTGCTACTATAAGGAGCCGGGGCGGCTGCGGGACACCGCGGAGTTTATCTCCCAGCATTTCCACATCCTGGCCCAGGCGGTGGAAGGCTGCGGCTCTGGCAGCGAGCCTCTGGCACTGGCTGAGTACGCGCTGGAGACAGGCGATTTTGAGAACGTGGAGATCAACGCCAGGAAGGCCATCTATCAGTCCCATTTTTACCGTCAGACCTCCATTGAGCTGTGCGCCACCTTTGTCCTGGCCCGGCTGGCACTTTACCACGGCAAATTCCAGGAGGGTGAGCGGCTGCTGGAGGAGCTGTCCCAGCGGGTGAGCGGAGAGAACAGCAGTGTACTCAACACCACGCTGGAGCTCTGCTCGGCCTATATCAGCAGCTGCTTTGGAAAGGTGGAGCAGATTCCCGCCTGGCTGCGGGAGAACGACATGGGCACAGGGAACTTTATGTTCCAGGGCATGGCCTTCCCCTATATCGTGTGCATGCGGGCGGGGCTGCTTACCGGCGCCTTTATCCGGCTGGAGGTGCTCTGCCAGGAGTTCCGCAAGAAGTTCGACATCTACCACAACCAGCTGGGGTATATCCACAATGACATCTGCTCCGCCATTGCCAAGGAGAAGCTGTACGGCATTGAGGCGGGCTGCCAGGAGCTGGAGCGGGCTCTGGTGCTGGCCGCCCAGGACAATGTGGTCATGCCCTTCGCGGAAAATGCGCTGGGCCTGATGGATATGCTCCGCAAGCTGCGCAACTCTCAGCGGGTGCCCCAGGAATTCCTGGGCCGGGTGTTCCGCTGCTGTGAGCACTATCAGCAGGCTGTGTCTGATCTCTTCCCGCTGGCGGTGACCCTGTCGGAGCGGGAGCGGGAGATCCTCCAGATGCTGGCCAAGGGGATGAAGCACGAGGAGATTGCCGCATCCCTCTTCATCTCTGTGCCCACCGTCCGCTACCATGTGAAAAACGCCTATCAGAAGCTGGAGGTCAACAACAAGATGGCCGCCATCCAGAAGGCGAGGACAATGGGACTGCTGGATTGAACAGAAAATACTATCAGCAAGACTATCATTTGTGATAGTGCCGGTCTGTTGCGTTTTTGTTCTCGTATTGATATGTTAAATCGGTGTCAATCAGACACGGAAGAATTTTGCGAGGAGGAAACGCAAATGAAGCTGAAGAAACCGCTCTCTGCTCCTTGCCGGTGCCATGGCGCTTACCGTGGCCGCCTGCACCCCCTCAGAGGCACAGCCCTCCGGCAGTCCCTCTGGTTCCCAGCCCGCTCAGGGCGAGACCGTAACCATCACCAAGACCGCCCAGGGCTACGGCGGCGAGGTGACCGTGACCGTCACCTTTACCGACGGCGTCATCACTGCTGTTGAGGCTGTGGGCGAGTCCGAGACCCCCTCTCTGGGCGGCGTGGCGCTCACCGAACTGCCCCCCAAGATTGTGGAGGCCAACAGCGCCGATGTGGACGGCGTCAGCGGCGCCACTATGACCTCTCAGGCCATCAAGAACGCTGTGGCCGAGGCCATCGCCGAGGCAAACGGCGAGAGCGTCCAGACCGCTGAGGTCAAGATGAAGCCCGGCACCTACACCGCCCAGGCCAGCGGCTTCTCCCTACTGATGCCCCTGGAGGTCAGCGTGACCGTCAGTGAGACCGCCATTGAGCGCATCGAGCTGGGCGAGAACGCCGAGACCGCTCCCTTTGTGGCCGCCGCCATGGAGAAGCTGGTGCCCCGCATGCTGGAGGCTCAGTCCGTGCGGATTGACTCCATCACCGGCGCCACCGGCTCCAGCTCCGGCATCAAGCTGGCAGTGGAGGCCGCGCTGAAGGAGGCTCTGGCCGCCGGCGGCGCGGAGGAGTCCGCCATCCAGAACTTCTACTCCGTGCCCGAGAAGGTCAGCAAGCAGGAGACCATTGAGACCGACATTCTTGTGGTGGGTATGGGCGGATCCGGCACTGCCGCCGCCATGAGCGCCGCTGAGGCCATGTATGCCGCCGGCGGCAACGACCCGGAGAAGGTGAATGTCCTGGCCATCGACAAGGCCGGCAAGTACGGCGGCACCTCCTGCGTCACCGCCGACACCATGGGCATCAACGCCCCTGTGTATGACGAGACCTACCACGGTGGCAAGGACTATGTGGACGCCGAGGTCATGAAGGCCGACTGGAACAACTTCACCAAGGGCGACGCCAAGCAGGACCTGCTGGACCTGTTCTTTGACGAGTCGGGCAACACCATCGACTGGCTCATCAGCCACGGCTTTGACTACGGCGAGGGCTCTCCCGACGGCGAGGGCTTTGAGTACGGCGGTCCCCAGCGCGGCTTCACCGACCAGGATGTGTACTACTGCAAGTTCCAGTACACCGGCCAGGGCTACGGCAACTGGAAGAAAGAGACCGGCGCTATGTTTGACTCCATCATCGAGGACTACACCGCTCTGGGCGGCGAGTACATGCTGGAGGTTGAGGCCACCGAGCTCATCTACGACGAGAGCACCAACACCGTCACCGGTGTGAAGGCGGTGGGCTATGACGGCACCGAGTACACCATCAATGCCAAGGCCGTCATCTCCGCCACCGGCGGCTTCTCCAACAATGCCGAGCTCCAGGAGGAGTACCTCTCCAACGAATACTATCCCCTCAAGGGCGCCTGGCTCATGTACGGCATGACCCAGAACGACGGCAAGCTCTTTGCCTCCGCGCTGGACATCGGCGCCGGTACCTATAATATCGGCATGCCTCCCATGGTGCACCTCCAGGGCGCGCCCATCACCCTGCATGAGTACCCCGTGGAGATTGTGGGCGACGAGAACGACCTGGGCTTCTGGTCCAAGCTGCCCCGCCGCAACTCCCTCAACGACTTCCCCAACGCCCTGGCCAGCGCCACCTACGGCCTCCAGGTCAACATGGAGGGCGAGCGCTTCTCCAACGAGGGCGGCACCTTCCAGACCTGGAAGTCCGGCCCCCGGTATTACACCATCTGGTCCGATGATTTCTTCCAGTCCGTCAAGGAGAACGGTCTGCCCGTCAGCTTCAACGATGACCTGACCTGCCAGGGCGGCATCGACGCGGGCCGTCCCATCCCCGAGGTGTACGATATCATCGACCTGTGCATTGAAAAGGGCATCGCCTACAAGGCCGACACCCTGGAGGAGCTGGCCCAGATGCTGGATGTGGACCCCGCCGTCCTCACCGACAACGTGGCCCGCTACAACAAGGCCGTGGAGACCGGCGTGGACGAGGACTTTGGCAAGGACGCCTCCCTCCTGACCACCGCCATTGCCGACGAGGGCCCCTACTATGCCTTCGTGGGTGCCTCCTTCATCTACTCCACCGTGGGTGGCCTGGATGTCAACACCGACATGCAGGTGCTTGGTTCCGACCACGAGACCCCCATCAACGGCCTCTACGCCGTGGGCACCGACTCTCTGGGCGTTCTGTTCAGCGAGCAGCGTGAGTACGTCACCTACGGCGGCGCGGCCCAGGGCTGGGCCTACACCTCCGGCCGTCTGGCGGGCAAAGCGGCCGTCAGCGCCATTCAGGCGGAGTAAGCCAACCGGCTCAGGACAATTCATATCTGAACCATCAGCCGCGGGAAGAGGAGCAGTTTGCTGCTCCTCTTCCCGCGGATTTTTGTCCCCGGCAGACCGGACCGGGCGCTCCATACGGTCCCTTCCAGTGCCGATTTTTACAATCGTCTCTCCCGGCTTCGACGGTAAAATAAGGCGATAGATAACCGGCGATAAGCCATACTTGCGAGGAGGAGTTTTATCATGCAGTTTGAGCTTGTACAGAATGTAAAAATCGTGTTTGGCGCTGGAAAGCTGTCCGAGCTGGGAGAGCTTGTCAAACTGGAGAACAGCAGCCGCCCCCTGGTGGTGACCGATAAGGGCATTGTGGCCGCCGGGATCGCCGGAAAGGTGCTGGATGTGCTGAAGAACGCGGGTCTGGAGCCGGTGCTGTTTGACGGCGTGCAGCCCGATCCCTCCACCGCCGTGGTGGCCGCTGCCTGGGAGACCTATACCGCCCAGAGCTGCGACCTGGTCATCGGCCTGGGCGGCGGTTCCGCCATGGACACCGGCAAGGCTGTGAACATCCTGCGGTATAACGAGGGCCCCATCATCCGCTTCGCCAAGGGCGAGGAGATGAAGGCTGCCCCCGGTCTTGTTGTGGTGCCCACCACCTCCGGCACAGGCAGCGAGCTGTCCGATGGCCTGGTGATCACCGGCGACGACGGCGTGAAGTACCCCATCCTGGCCACCCTGGCCTCCTCCGAGTACGCCGTTGTGGACCCGGAGCTGATGGTTGGCATGCCGCCCCACATCACCGCCTCCACCGGCTTTGACACCCTGGCCCACGGCGTGGAGTCCTACACCGGCACCGCCGCCACCCTGCTGTCCGACCAGATCTCCAAGCGGGTCATGGAGATGGTGACCCGGTGGCTGCCCGTGGCTGTGGCGGACGGGAGCAATATCGAGGCCCGCAGCAACATGGCGGCGGCCTGCCTCATGGGCGGCTGGATGCTGCGCTACGGCCACACCCACGCGGGCCACTCCCTGGCCCACGTCATCGGCGCCCACTTCCACATTCCCCACGGCTTCGCCTGCGCCTATGCCCTGCCCTATGTCATCGAGTTCAACGCCCCTGCCGCGCCGGAGAAGACCCGCCGGGTGGCCAAGCAGTTCGGTGCGCTGCTGACCGGAAACGAGACGCCCGAGGAGCTTGGCGCCAAGGCCCGGAATGCCCTGATCTCCTTCCGGGACGTGGACCTGCACCTGAAGGGGCCCAAGGAGTGGAACATCGACCGCTCTCTGTTCCCCCAGATGGCCAAGGAGATCTCCCAGGAGCTGTTCCAGGCCTTCAATCCCCGGAAGATGACCGAGGAGGATGCTCTGGCGCTGCTGGAGAAGATTTTTGCCTGAGAGAAAAAAGAAACGGCAGGGCCGGACACATCAGTGTCCGGCCCTGCCGTTTTTTCGGAAAAAGATGCGGCGGGCCGCTGACGGACTGGAGGAGACGGGCTCAGAGGGCGGCCAAGCGCTTGGAGATAATGTACCAGGTCCCATCCACCTTGATCAGGTGGAAGAAGTCCACCAGGGTGCTGTTTCCGGTATGCCGGGCATTTCCGGTCTTTTTCCATAATAGGACAGACCTCTCCCCACAGGAATTGTTCCTGTGGGGAGAGGTCTGTTTTTTCAGGCTTTGAGTCCGTCGGACTTGTTGCCGCGCTGTTTGGACATGGAGAGGCACTCCATGGGGGTGTAGGCTGTGTAGTCCTTGAAGGCGTGGATGAAAAGGGCCTGATCATAATACCCCGCCTCCAGGGCAAGGTGGGACATGTCCTGGTTGTCCTCCTCCATAAGGCGTTTGAGGGCCCACTGAAAGCGCATGATCTGTCCGTACTGCTTGGGCGACACACCGCAGAGATCTTTAAATCTCTGCCGGACATACCGGGTGGAGTAGCCAGTAAAGGAACTCAGCTTGGTAAATTCAAGGTTTCCACGGGAGACGGAGATCGCCATGGCTAGGTAGTCGATGAAATTGGGGTTATAGTTGTAATCCACCATCTCCGCGGCGGCAAAGTGGATCATATGGGACACCCGCTCATGAAAGCTGCCGGAGGAGACCATCTGCTCCACCAGCTGCTCTGCTGAGGGAAAGACGTCCTCCATCCTGCAGGAGGTCTTTACCAGATTGTTGGCCTGTACCCGGTCGCTTCGGATGCCCAGCCAGTTATACGGCTTGAAGCCGAAGTACAGCCGGTCGGGTTGGACCTTGAGGAAGGCCTTTTCCGGGCGTATGCCGCATAAAAACGCGGACGGGTTGGGGCCCTCGCACTCAATCAAAATGTTGAAGCAGGCGTCGGGCAGTATGGGAATTTCGCAGGCCTTGGTGGCGCGGAACTGGTAGAAGAATCCATCCTTTTTCAGCGAGGCAGGATTCCACTCCGTCTTGCATGCCATATACTCCGAGGTCCAATTTTCCAGAAACGGTTGAAAGGGAGAGGCAGCGGTGCTCATGTTTTCCAGCAGATTTTGAATTTGCATAACAGGCTCCTTAACAACACACAGAAAGGTACTTCCGGGCTCTTTCAATCTACAGGTTCCGCCGTCAATGGACAAGATGATTATACGACGGGGCCGTAAAAAACTCAAATACTTCATTGCCGCTGCTGCTGGAATTTCTGCCGTTGTAAATTGTCCTGAAACAATTTTGTGGCTTTTGCACAGCGCGGGGTGCTGCCGCACCGTGGCTTCCCATTTCAGATATGACGGCGCAGTCCATGCCGCGCCCTGAAGCGGCTTGAGTCGGGTCTGTACAGATTATAAGGGGGCGCTATATGCAGTGCCTGAATTTTTAAACATAGTTTATTCCTAATCCTGCCATCTTCATTGTAAAAAACGGCTCTTTTGGGGCCGGGCACCGTGGATTTCAGGCGTTTCAGCCCTTTTCTACAATTCAAGCAGCCTTCGACTGATTATATTGAAAATAGACAAAGCGCTATAGATTATGTAGAAAATAACGGGCTTAATAGACAAAAACTGCGGGGAAATACTGCCCAAAAATGTCGAGTGACGGCAGGGCGAAATACAGGCCCGGGACCGGAAGAACGGGGCAAACGCCCGGCTGCTGAGATATGGATATCCAGCCCGTTTCCATTCAGATGGGTCCCATCGGGCGTAGAAAGAAGGCCTGCCGCAGGGCGGGCGGACGTAGGGACTGGTTTTAGAGGCCGCGGCCTCTTTACCATAGAAAACTCAAAATTTTTAGAAAGAAGGCTGTCTTAACATGGGGAAGAACATCACGGTGATCGGTGCCGGCGGAACCGGCTGCTGTGCCGCTGCCACCTTTACGCTGCAGGGCCACACTGTCACGCTGTGCGAGGAAGAGGGCGTCTGCACCCGAAACATTGCGGACATCCGGGAGCGGGGCGGCTTTGAGATGACCGGCCTTGCCGCCAACGGGTTTGCTGAGATCCACTGCATCACCAGCGATTTCGATGCGGCGGTCAGCGGTGCGGAGTACATCATCATTGCAGCGCTCTCCACCAGACATGAGGCGCTGAGCAGAAAGATCATCCCCGCCCTTCAGGACGGACAGGTCATTCTCTTCTCTGCCGGCAGCTGCGGCTCCATCATTTTCCGCAATGCCATGCAGGAGATGAACTGCAGCAAGGAGGTGCTGGTGGGCGAGCTGGAGGGCAACCTGTTCCCCTGCCGCATCCGGGGCAAGGCCACCGGCTTTGTGGGTATGCCCGCCGGAAAGCCCTGGACAGTTGCCGCCTTCCCGGCGAAGGACAACGAGAAGTATGTGGCGGCCCTCAGCCAGCTGAGCAAATGCAACGTGGCCACCAACGTCTTTGAGACCACGCTGAACGCCTCCAACATCATCGTGCATCTGGGCGGCTCTCTGCTCAACACGGGCGCGGTGGAGCGCTCCGAGAACTACTGCTTCTATGACACCGGTCTTACCCCCTCCGTCCTCAAGCTCATTGAGGCCCTGGGCGAGGAGCGCGACGCCATCTCCGCCAAGCTGGGCTACGCCGTGCGCAGCTCGGTGGGCTTTATGAAGGAGCTGTCCGACAAGGAGCAGTATCCTCAGTTCTCCGGCTTCCGGAGCCTGGAGGGCCCGCTCACCATGCAGGATCGGTACATCTTTGAGGACGCCCAGAACGGCGCCAGCTTCCTCTCCTCTCTGGGCGACATGATCGGATCTCCCGCCCCCATTGCCCGGGCGCTTGTCACCGTGGCCTCCGCCATCAACGGCGAGGACTACTATGCTGAGGGCCATACAGTGGACAAGCTGGGCCTTCACGACCTGAACCCGGATCAGCTCAACCGTTTCCTTATGGAGGGACACCTTTAATCTCCGGTATGTGCAACACAATATGCTGACGAAGAAAGGAAGACGGACATGAAAAAACTGACTGCGCTTCTCCTAGCATGTGCGATGATCCTCACCCTGGCAGCCTGCAGCCCGGCGAAAGAAGGGGGCGACACCCAGAACCCCGGCTCCTCCGGAAGCACCGACTACCCCACGGCGGACAATCCCCTGACCATCAAGCTCGGTCACGTGGGCCCGCCCGACTCCTCTCTGGATCAGTCCGCCCAGTACATTGCAGAGTATATCAACGAGAAAACCGAAGGCGCAATCAAGGTGGAGGTGTATCCTCAGGGACAGCTGGGCGACGCCATTGTCATGATGGACGGCCTGACCAACGGAACACTGGAGTGCGCCATGGTGGGCGCCAACGAGCTTGCCACCATGATCCCCGACTTTTATGTGCTCTGCCTGCCCTTCCTCTTCAATGACTTCCCCGAGTTCTTCACCGTCGCCAATGACGAGGAGCTGCTGGAGAAGTTTGACTCCCTGACCACGGAGAAGGGCTTCCACACCCTGGGCTTTACCAGCGGCGTTATCCGCGGCTTCAACAACAGCAAGCATACCGTGCGCACCGTGGATGACTGCGCAGGTCTGAAGATCCGCATTATGTCCGGCTCCATTTATGTGGATATTTTTGAGGCGATGGGCTGCTCCACCTCCACCATGGCCTTCAACGAGCTCTACTCCGCGCTCCAGCAGGGCGTAGTGGACGGAGAGGACAACGATCCGGATATGATGGTCACCATGAAGTTCATGGAAGTGGAGAAGTATCACACCGAGCTCAACTGCACCGTGCAGTCCAACCCGCTGCTCATCAGCAACGAGTGCTGGAACAAGCTCTCCCCTGAGCAGCAGCAGATCTTCATGGACGCGGTGAACTCCTGGATCGACGGCTACCTGGATCTGTTCAACGCCAATCAGGAGGAGCGCCTGGCCACCCTGGAGGAGAACGGCGTTGAGATCACCTACCTGACCGACGAGGAGAAGCAGACCTTCATTGACGCCACCGCGGATGTCTATGACAAATATGCCGCGGACGTGGACGCCGACCTGTACAACGCGGTTCTGGAGCGCGTTGAGGAGTACCGCGGCGGCTAAACATGCCGGCATGTTCAATCGGCAGATGTGCGCTCAATGCGCACATCTGCCGATTGATAAAAATAGCATTTCACGCTGCTTTTTACGCGCATGCGGGTATGGTGCCCGTGCGCTGAGATTCGTCGTCCAAGGCGCGGCAGAGTCCGCCATACGGACGTTTTTATAGCCTGCCGGAGGCAGACTATAAAAAATAGAGAGGAGCGCTTCTGTGAAAAAGGCAATCGATATTTTCCGGAAAATCGAGTGGTTTCTGCTGGTCGTGCCCATGGCGTTCTTGATTCTGGCGGTGGTGGTTGAGGTGTGTCAGCGTGCCATCGGCTTCAAGGGCTTTGCCTGGCTGGAGGAATTCAGCCGCTATGTGTTCGTCTTCTGTACCTTCCTGGGCGCCAGCCTTGCGGTTGAGACGGACGGACATGCGAAAATGACCGCCGTTCTTGTGGCGGTACCCAAAAAGGTGGCAGCGGTGATGGAAATCGTGGGCAATCTCTTCTGCGCAGGCGTGTGTGCAGCGGTGACCTACTACGGCTTCATTCAGATCACCAAGCAGATGGCCAGCGGAGCGACGGCCACCGCCCTGCCCATTCCCATGTATGTGCCCTATCTGATCATCCCTCTGGCAATGTTTGTTTCCGCCATCCGCTACCTCTGCCTTGTGGCAAAGACGGCGGGGGAGCTGACGCACAAGAGGGAAGAACAGGCCGCTGAGGAGGGAAGAACATGATTGTTGTCGCCGCATTTGCCATTTTGCTGCTGCTGGGCATCCCCATCTCCATGGTTGTCCTGAGCGCGTCCGCAGCGGGCCTGATGGCCTACACCACAATGCCCCTTCAGGCTGTGATTCAGCAGATGTTCAGCGGCCTGAACAACTATACCCTGCTGGCCATCCCCTTCTTCATTATCTCCGGTACCATCGCCTCCCGGGGCAAGACCTCGGAGTACCTGGCCCGGGTGATGAACCTGATCTTTGGCCGGCTCAAGGGCGGCGGCGTCATCGCGACCATCGCGGCCTGCGCCTTCTTTGCCGCCATCTCCGGCTCCAGCGTGGCCACCATCGTGGCGGTGGGCTCCATCATGATCCCCAACCTGGTGAAAAACGAGTACCCTGAGAGCCTTGCCATCGGCACCGTTACCTCCGGCGGCTCCATCGGCATCCTGATTCCCCCCAGCGCTCCCATGATTGCCCTGTGCGTGGCGCTGAACTGCTCGGTGGGCAAGATGTTCATCGCGGGCGTAATTCCGGGCCTTCTGCTGGCTCTGGCCTGGGCGGTCTATGCCTATATCATCTGCCGGAAGAACAACTGGGGCACCTATGAGAAGGTGTCTCTGAAGGAAGGCCTGAAGACGGTCTTCAAGGCCATCCCCGCCCTTATCTACCCGGTCATTGTGCTGGGCACCATCTATGGCGGCTATGCCACTCCCACCGAGTCGGCGGCCATCTCCATCGTCTACGTTGTCATTGTGGAGCTCTTTATCTACCGCACCACCTCTCTCAAGGAGCTCTTCTTCTACCTGAAGGACGGCCTCATCAGTTCGGCGGGTATCACCCTCATTGTCTCCGCCGCCCAGGTCCTGACCTATCTGGTGACCATCAAGCAGATTCCCGCCGCGGTATGCGACTGGATCTCCGCCAATGTGACGGCCAACTGGCAGTTCCTGGCCATTGTCATTGTCCTCTTCTTTGTGGCCGGCTGCTTTATGGAGCTGGTGGCGCTGATGGTGGTGCTGGGCCCCATCCTCTCCCCGTCCCTTGAGATGCTGGGCATCAACCCCATCCACTTCGGCATCATCTGCATCATGGCCGCCCAGATCTCCTACATCACGCCGCCTTTCGGCCTGAACCTGTTCATTTCCATGAAGGAGAACAACAAGGGGCTGGGCTATGTGGCAAAGGCCAGCCTGCCCTATCTGATCATTTTGATTGGCTGCATGCTGCTGGTGGCCTTTGTGGAGCCCATCTCCACCTGGCTGCCCGACCTGATGCACTAAGGGAGGGAGAGCATGTACGGAGACAATGGGCGCATCGCCCTGATACGCCCGGGGGTAACGCCCTCCACGGAGATGGACTTCCACAGCCGCATCCCCCAGGGGGTAGCCGTCTCCACCAGCAGCGTGGAGTATGACAGGGTGACGCTGGACGGACTTCAGGCCATGTCGGACCGGGTGGCCGCCTGCGCCGCCCGCTACCGGGGATTCCCCATGGATCTGGTGGTCTTTGCCTGTACCACGGGCTCCATGGTGGGCGGACCGGGTTATGACAAGCGGCTGATCGCCCAGATTCAGGCCGCCTGCGGGATTCCCGCCATTACCACCACCACAGCGCTTCTGGAGGCATTTTCCGCCCTGGGGCTGAAGCGGCTGTCCATCGTGACCCCATACAGCACCGCCCTCAATGAGATGGAGCAGCGCTTCCTCTCCTCCGAGGGGATTGAGACCGGCGCCATCACGGGCCTGGGACACGAGGATATCCGCGCTGTCCCCTTTGTAAGGCCGGAGGAGATGTACGACCTGGCTGTCAGGCAGGGGGCCCAGGGCTGTGACGCGCTGTTTATCAGTTGCACAGGCATCTGTGTCCTGGACATCATCCAGCCCCTGGAGGAGAAACTGGGCGTTCCGGTGATCACCAGCAACCAGGCCACCATCTGGAATGCGCTGAGAAGGCTGGGTTTCCGGGAAAAAATCCCCGGCTTTGGCCTGCTGGGCAGCACCCCGGGGCCGGATATTGCATAAACCATAAAAAATCAGTACAGGAGGTCCTTTGATATGAACAACAGCACTGCACTGTCCAAATTCGCCGTTGACCTGAGATACGAGGATATCCCCGCTGAGGTGCGGGAGATGGCGAAAAAGATGACCATCCAGACCATCGGCGCCGCGCTGGCCAGCAAGAACATGGACTTTACCCAGAGCGTACTGGCTTTTTCCAAGAAGTACGGTTCGGGTGATGACGCCACCCGCATGATCGACGGCAAAAAGACCTCTCTGCTGGGCGCGGTGTTTACAAACAGTATTATTGCGGACAATATTGACTGGGAGGATTGCAGCTGGACAGGCCATCCCTCCGCCGGCATTGTGCCCGCCGCCTTCGCCGTGTCCGAGGCCCGGGGCCGCTCCGGCAAGGAGATGCTGGCAGCCGTGGTGGCCGGCTTTGAGGTCTATCAGCGCATCGCCATGGCCATCCAGCCGCCCGACGACTTCAAGCAGAACAAGGGCTGGGGCCTCACCAGCTGGCAGATTTTCGCCTCCGCGGCGCCGGCGGCAAAGCTGATGAATCTGAGCTATGAGCAGTACGAGCAGGCGTTGTCCATCGCCGCCGTGCTGATGGCCATGCCCAACAGCCTGGTTCACCGCACCATGTCCAACGTCTACCACTACCAGCACGGCTTCTGCGCCCAGGACGGCGTGCTGAGCGCCATGCTGGCCGAGCACGGGGTGGACGGCATGACCGGCGCCTTTGACGGACCTGACGCCTTCGGCCGCCATCACCTGATTACGGATTACAAGGAGTTCTGGTACCAGGAGGGCCTGGGCAGCCGCTGGCTCATTCTGGAGACCCTGCTGAAGCACTGGCCCTGCAACATGTGGGTGCAGTCCTCTCTGAACATGATGGACGCCTTTATCCACCAGGACGGCGTGACCGCTGAAAATGTGGAGGAGATTATTGTCGATCCCCCCACCCAGATGCGCATGACCCTTCGGCCCGAGGGCTACGACAAGATCATCGAGGCCCAGTACAGCATGCCCTTCTGCATCGCCGCCATGCTCAACGACCCCACCCCGGGCCCCCACTGGTTCACCACTGAGAACATGCACAATCCCAAGATCCTGGAGCTGGCGAAGAAGGTCAAATCCGGCCCCTCTCCCGAGCAGGACCTGCAGGAGTCCTTCCGCCGCTTCCAGCGGGGCAGCTTTGCCGAGAAGTCCATCACCATCAAGTGCACTGACGGCCGTGTCCTGACCCGCCACATGGAATTCCCCAAGGGACATCCCCGCAATCCTCTGTCTCTCGACGAGGTGTGCCAGCGCTTCCTGGTCCAGACCTCCAAGACACTCAGCAGAGAAAAGGCGGAGAAGTCTCTGGAGACGCTGATGAATCTGGAAAACATTGAGCGCGTCAGCGATATCAGCGCTGTTCTCTATTAAGCGTATAACAGATAAAACAGGAGGGTTTTTACTATGGAAAACACACCCGCTGCTGTCAGTAAAAAAGAGGCCGCCCGGGAGGCGCTGCTTGCGCGCACCGGTGAGCTGGCCATCCACTACTACCAGGAGCTGGGCTTTCACTGCCCTGAGGCCACCATCCGTGCCTGCTCCGATGCCCTCGGCCTGCACCTGTCCGAGGAAGTGATCCGCGCCGCGTCCGGCTTCATGGGCGGCGGCGGCGGAATGGGAGAGCGCTGCGGCGTGATGGAGGCCGGCTGCATGATCCTCTCCGTCATCTTTGCCCGCGTTGCGCCCTTCCAGGAGCCCTGGCCCAACAACTACCTCATCCGCACCCTTCACAGCCGTTTTATGGAGAAGATCACCTGCCTCCACTGCCGGGATATCCAGGCCATGGAGGAGCGCGAAGGGGTTGACGAGGATTGCCTGTGCCACCGCACCGTTGTGGAGGGCGCGAAGATCATCGCCGGCGTGGTGTTTGACGCGGATGAGCTGCTGAAGAACGTCACTGAGGCCGATATTGAAAATGACCCCAAGCCCTTTGAAGACGAATGACGCACAGCGGAAAAGGGGAAAACAGCATGAAAGTTGTAATTGTGGGAGGCGTTGCCGGCGGAGCATCCGCGGCGGCGCGTATCCGCCGGCTTGACGCCCAGGCGGAGATCGTCGTGTTTGAGCGCGGTCGGCACGTCTCCTTCTCAAACTGCGCGCTGCCCTATTACCTGGGCGGGGCGGTGGAAGACAGCGAAGACCTGATCATGATGACACCGGAGGACTTCCGGGAACGGCACAACATCGACGTCCGCACTGAGAGCGCGGTGGTTGAGATCCAGCGGGAGGAAAAGGCGGTTGTGGTGCAGGAGTCTCCCTCCGGACGCAGATATACCGAGCACTATGACAAGCTCATCCTGGCGCCGGGCGCCTCCCCTATTGTTCCCAAGAGTATCGCCGGAAGCGGCGGAGAGAATGTCTTTACCATCCGCAACGTCACGGATATCTGCGCCGTAAAGGACTACATCGACAGGACGGGCGCGGAGAATATTGTTGTGGCCGGAGCGGGCTTTGTGGGGCTGGAGGTGGCGGAAAACCTGAGGCTGCTGGGCAAGCAGGTGAGCATTGTAGAGGGTCTTGACCAGGTCATGGCGCCCTTTGACTACGACATGGCCCAGTTCCTCCACCGGGAGCTCCTGGAGCAGGGAATTCAGCTGTACCTCTCCAGCATGGTCACCGCCATTTCCCCAAAAGCCGTTACCGCCGTGCGGGACGGCGTACCCTTTGAGGTGCCTGCGGACGTTGTCATCCTCTCCATCGGGGTGGCGCCCGAAAGCGCTCTGGCCGCCCAGGCGGGGCTGGAGCTGGGCGGACGGGGCAGCATCCGGGTCAACCACAATTATCAGACCAGCGATCCGGACATCTATGCCGTGGGAGATGCCGTGGAATCCTTCAACCGTCTGGGCCGCTGCTACGGCGGTCTGGCCCTCGCCGGTCCTGCCCAGCGCCAGGCCCGGGCGGCGGCGGACCATATCTGCGGCATGACCCATAACAACAAGGGGTATATTGGCTCCTCCTGCATCCGGGTGTTTGAGCAGAACGCCGCTGTGACGGGTATGAATGAGAAGGCCATTCTCAAGGCCGGCATCCCCTATGACGCGGCGCTGGTCCTGCCGTTTGACAAGGTGAGCATTATGCCCGACTGCCACTATATGGCCTTCAAGCTGCTCTTCGAGGTGCCCACCGGGCGCATCCTGGGTGCCCAGGCCATTGGCAGGGGAGACGTGGTCCGCCGCATTGACGTGATTGCGGCCATGATTACCATAGGCGGCACGCTGGAGGACCTGAAAGAGCTGGAACTGTGCTACGCCCCCGTATACGGCACAGCCAAGGACGTGGTGAACCAGGCCGCCCTTGTGGGGCTGAACCTGCTCTACAACAGAGTGCGCCAGGTCCGTCTGGGTGGCGTGCGTGAGCTGGTGGAGTCGGGCGCCTGCATTGTGGACGTGCGGGAGGCGGAGGAGTACCAGCAGGGCCACCTGAAGACGGCGATCAACATCCCTCTGAGCCAGCTGCGGGAGCGGATGGAGGAGATTCCGCGGGACAGGCCGGTCTATCTCCACTGCCGCACCTCCCAGCGGAGCTATTATGCGCTGTGTGAGCTGCAGGGGAACGGGTACCGGAATGTGTACAACATCTCGGGGTCCTTCCTGGGCATCTGCAACTACGAGTATTTCAACGACGTGACCACAGGGCGGGAACCCATCGTAACGGCGTACAACTTCAACTGAGCCGGAGAGAGCCGCCCCGTCAATCAAACAACCCCGCAAAGGAGTGGATGCTATGGGACAGCTGTCCTTCGACCATCCGGTGCTTCAATACTTTCAAGCCATCTCCCAGGTCCCGCGAGGCTCTGGAAATGAACAGGGCATCTCCGACTGGCTGATGGAGTTTGCCCGTGCCCACGGCCTGGAGGCCGTACGGGATGCCGCGCTGAACGTCCTGATCCGCAAGCCCGCCTCACCCGGCTGCGAATCCGCCCCGGCAGTGATGCTCCAGGGGCATATGGACATGGTCTGTGAGAAGGACAGCGGCGTGGACCACGACTTTACCAAAGACCCCATTCGCCTTCGGCTGGAGGGCGAGTACCTCCGTGCAGAAGGCACCACCCTGGGCGCGGACAACGGCATCGGGATGGCCATGATGCTGGCCGTTCTTACGGATACAGCCCTGAAACATCCGGCCCTGGAGTGCCTCATCACCACCCAGGAGGAGGTGGGCATGCTGGGGGCCAAGGCGCTGGAAAAGGACCGCTTCCAGTTCCGGAGCAGGACGCTGATCAACCTGGATACCGGCTGGGAGGGCGTCTTTGTGGCCGGGTGCGCCGGAGGCGGGCGGATGACCCAGCGCCTGCCCATTGTCTGGGAGCACATAGACGCCGCGCCCGGCTGGCGCATCACGGTCAGCGGGCTCAAGGGCGGCCATTCCGGGGCGGAGATCCATCTGGGGCGGGCAAACGCCAACCAGCTGCTGGGCCGCATCCTCCGGGATCTGGGGCAGTCGGTCCGCCTGTGCCGCATTTCCGGCGGCACCAAGGAGAACGTAATCCCCAGGGAGGCCCAGGCGCTGGCCGCCTGCCCTGACGGGGAGGCCCTCGCCCGCCGTTGTGCCTGGTGGCAGGAGCTCCTGCGCACGGAATTCAGGGATGCCGACCCCGGCGTCCGGGTGTCCGCAGAGCCGGACAGGCCTGTGGACCAGGTCTATGACAGGGCCACCCAGAGCAGGCTTGTGGATCTGCTGACGCTGCTCCCCTGCGGCGTCCAGGCCATGGACCAGGCGCTGGGGAATGTGGCCACCTCTGCCAACCTGGAAGCGGTGTCCTCCGACAGTCATGAGATAACATTCCACAGCAGCGTTCGCAGCAGCCTTCCCTCCCACCTGAGACAGCTCCTCATCCCGCGCTACGAGGCCCTTTCAGCGCTGTGCGGCGCCGGAGTGGAGGAGCATGACTTCTATCCCGGCTGGACCTTCCGCCCCCGCTCCAGGGTGCGTGAGCTGGCGATGGAGTGCTATCGGGCCTGGGGAATCAGGGAGCCAACCTTTATGACCCTGCACGGCGGTCTGGAATGCGGCCTGCTCATGGAGAAGCTGGGCGAAATGGACGCCATCTCCTTTGCGCCGGAAATCAACAGCCCTCACAGTCCGGGCGAAAACGTCCGTATCCCATCGGTGGAAGTGAACTATCGGGTTCTCACCGACCTCCTTGCGCGCCTTGGCGGATAGCGCCGGACGCAGCGGAAACAGATAGGAGTTGCAAACATGATCACAACTGGCATTGGATTCCTTGCATTTATTGTCGCGTTTACTGCGCTTGTCCTGTATCTGGCAAAGAAATTCCCCCTGAAGCTCTATAAATTCTTCCCGCCCATTCTCATCATCTATGTGGGTACCATGCTCCTCTACACCTTCGGGATGTGGACCATGACAGAGGAGATTAAGGCGGTCAAGACCGCCCTGGTCAACAACATGGTTCCCGCCATGGTGTTCCTCATGTGCATCACCTGCAACATCAAGAAAATCCTCAGAATGGGCCCCAAGCTGCTCTTTACATTCCTGGCCGCCACCTTTACCATCTGCGTGGGCTTTGTGGTGTCCTACGCCATCTTCGGCGGGGCGCTCAACCACCCTGCCGACGCCTTCGGCGCGGTGTGTGCCTCCTGGGTGGGCGGCATCCAGAACTTCCTGGCGGTGAGCAGCTCCCTGGGTGTGGAGGGCGACATCCTCTCCAACGTCATCCTGATGATCAACATCAACTACTCCTTCTGGATCCTGATTCTGGTGGCCATCGGCAGTCTGGCGCCCCGCTTCAACAAGTGGGCCAAGGCTGATGTCTCCGCCATCGAGGACATCTCCAAAAAGCTGGACGGCGATACAGCGGAAAAGAAGCCCTTTGACCACCTGAATGTGCTGGTGGTGCTGGGCATCAGCCTGGTGGCTGTGTACATCTGCCGCCTGCTGGCCAATATCGCCCCCAACCTGGGCTTTATCGACGCCAGCGTCTGGGAGTACATCTTTATCTCCGTGGTGGGCCTGGCTCTGGGCATGACGAAGCTGGGCGACCTGCCCGCAGTGGACGTCATCTCCGAGGTCATGCTGATGCTCACCCTCACCCTCCTGGCCACCGAGATCAATATCCTCCAGATTGCAGACGCCTGGCTCTATATCCTTGCCGGCGCGCTGATTCTGGTCATCCACGCGGTTCTCATGCTGCCTCTGGCCAAACTCTCCCACCTGGACCTCCACTCCTGCGGCGTGGCCTCCATCGCCAACATCGGCGGTCCCTCCTCTGCGCCCATCGTGGCAGCCACTTACGGCAAGTCCTTCGTCTCCATCGGCGTGCTGATGGGTACCCTGGGCTGCGTGATCGGCACCTTTGTCGGCCTCGCGGTTGCGCAGATTCTGCGTATGATTTGACGCTGGTCCCAGCCGGCGGGACATCCCGGGAGGGATGCCCCGCCGGTTCTGCTTTTTGGAAAGGAGCTGTGTAAGCATATGAATCAACGTCTCAGCACCCTCATGGCGGAGCTCCCGGGCCATCTGGACGCCGCCATCATCACATCCGGGGTGAATCGACGCTATTACCTGGGCCTGGAGTCCACGGCGGGCACATTGGTGGTGACTCGCACCGACGCATTCCTGTTTGTAGACGGACGTTACCGGGAGGCGGCGGGCGCTCTGGAGTCTGATATCACCATTCTGCCCACGGAGGAGATGGGACGGGAGCTCCCCGCCCTGATGGCACGGCTGGGCGTGCGGACGGCAGGGGTGGAGAGCGGTTATGTGACGCTGTCCGGGTTTGAAGCACTTTGCGCCCGGCTGCCCGGCTGTACGCTGACCTCGGACGGGGCCCTTCAGGAGGTAATTCTCCGCCAGCGCCGCCATAAAAGTCCGGAGGAGGTGGCCCTCATCCGAAAGGCCCAGCACGCCTCCGAGCGGGCCTATCTGAATCTGCTGGATTTCATCCGGCCCGGGCGGACGGAGAAGGAGCTGGCCCTGGAGCTCTACCGCCTGTGCAGGCAGGAGCCCGATGTGGAGTCGGCCCATACCGACCTGCTGCTGGCCGGTCCCAATGGTTCCCGGCCCCACGGCATGGCGGGGGACCGGCCCATCCGGTGCGGTGAGTTTGTCACCATGGACTTTGGAGCAGTGGTGGAAGGGTACTACGCCGATATGACCCGCACAGTGGCTGTGGGAGAGCCTGACGACGAAATGCGTGCCCTCTATCAGCTGGTTCTATCCGCGAAGAACGCCGCCACCGTCGCAATCGTACCCGGTATCCCATGTGCGGAGGTGGACGGAGCGGCCCGGCAGGTCATCACAGCGGGCGGTTGCGGGCCGGCCTTCTGTCACGGACTGGGACACAGCATCGGGCTGGAGGGCCATGAGAATCCCCGCTTCCGTGAGGACAGCAGAGCGGTGGTGGAGGAGGGCCTGGTGATGTCGGTGGAGCCGGGGGTATACTTCCCGGGCCGACTGGGACTGCGCATTGAAGACCTGGTCTATGTGGGTCCCCAGGGGGTGGAATCTCTCAATGAGACCTCCACAGAGCTGATTGTCCTTCCGGCAGGGCATTCCGCCTCCAGATAGACGTGACAGCATCAAAATGAGTGGGCGACACCCTTTGCAGTGAAATAAAAAAGCTGGCCGCAAGCGATATATCGCTTGCGGCCAGCTGGTACGGGTAGTGGGATTTGAACCCACACGGTTGCCCACTGGAACCTAAATCCAGCGCGTCTGCCAATTCCGCCATACCCGCATATTCAATTTCTCAACTGCCATCCAGGGAAAGAGACAAAGGAACTGGAGGTATTTTAGCATTGAGCGGCAAAATTGTCAATTGAACCGGGGCGGAAAAGCCATTATAATAGTGGTCAATGAAAATGCGAGAATCTGCCAAGGATGTGAGGCATATGAAACGTGCGCCCAGGGTCGCGGCGGTCCACGATATGTCCGGTGTAGGCCGGTGTTCTCTGACAGTGATACTCCCGGTGCTTGCCGCCATGGGATGCCAGTGCAACCCCATGCTGACGGCCTATCTCTCAGCCCATACGGCGTTTCCAGCGTCAGAGCATGCGGTTTTCCTGGACCTGACCGACCAGATGGGACAGGTGGCGGCCCACTGGGGAGAGCTGGGTGTGACGCCTGACGCGGTATACAGCGGCTTTCTGGGCTCGGAGCGGCAGATTGGCCTGCTCCAGACTGCCATCTGCCGGTTCCGGCGGGAAAAGACCCTGGTGCTGGTGGACCCGGTGATGGGGGACCACGGCCGGGCATACCGGACCTGTACGCCTGCACTGTGCGCACGAATGGGGGAGCTGGCCGCTCAGGCGGATGTGATTACCCCTAATCTGACTGAGGCGGCCATGCTGCTGGGGGAGCCGTATCAGGCCCGGCCGGACCGGGACACCGTCCGCAGCTGGCTGGAGCGGCTCTCGCTGGAGGGTCGGCGGTCTGTGGTGCTCACCGGTGTATCCGCTGGAGAGGAGCAGGTGGGGGCGGCCAGCCTGGACCATGCCACTGGTCGGATGGAACTGGCGCTGACCTGCCGGGAGCAGGGCAGCTTTCCCGGCACAGGGGACCTGTTCGCGGCGGTGCTGCTGGGCGGGCTCCTGCGGGAGGAGTCTCTGGGACAGGCGGCGGCGGATGCGGCGGCCTTTGTGCAGCAGTGCGTCAGCCGTACCCTGGCCCTGGCCACACCGCCCCTGGAGGGTGTGGAGTTTGAGGGACTGCTGGGATTGCTCACCAGCGGCGGAGCTCTGCCCACAGTGACAAGAGAATCACTATAAAGAAAAACAGCGGCCTGCCGGGAATTTCCGGCAGGCCGCTTGCATTTAAAACTCCAAATCGTCCAGAAAGGCCTCCCAGGCCTCGGGATGCTGGACATAGTACCGGGGGCACTCCTTACCTGTCACGTCGTAGTGGCGGAGAATCTGGTCACGATCCAAATCGTAGGTGTCCACCAGCCACTGGACCAGCTTGACCAGGGCGTCATAGGAGGCCTGGGTAAATTCCCCGGTCTCGTCCGGGTGGCAGACCTCAATGGACAGGGTGTCGTAATTGCGCTGGCTGGAGGCATAGGCCACCTCGTCCAGCGGGACACACTCCAGAATCTCGCCCTCCAGACCGATGACAAAATTGCTGCTGGCAAAGGTCTCCCCGCTCTGGGCCAGACCGGCGAAATAGCTCCGGTTCTGCTGGGCGGTGGTGCCCGGGTTGCCGGTGTAGTGGACCACCACACCATTGACGGCGGTCAGCTTCTCCCCCGGGCGGGAGTACTCGTTGATGGGCAGAAGCTGCCGCTCCACCCACTCCGGCGCGTCCGGCACATCCTCGGGAAGCGCCTCGGCGGTACTGGGGGTACCCGGCATCAGGACGGCCAGCACCGCCCGGATGATCAAAAGGCCCACAATGACGGCGGCCAGGATGGCGGGGAGCCGCAGCTCTCTGGGCAGTCTGCCGCGAGTGGATTTTGGTGTTTTCTGCATGGTGCTGTTCATGGTACATGCCTCCCGGCGGTATGTTCGTGCTAACAGATATCATAGCACAAAGAGCACCGGGAGGGCAAGGGAGAGGAAATTTGTCAGAAAAACGTTATTTGAGCCGGAACAGCTGGGAGGGGCGGACGCCCTGGGCGGAGAGGGCGGCCAGGTAGAGCACACCGCCGAACGCGATACAGGCCAGACAGGCGGCCGCGCCGCCCATGCCCGCGTCCCGCAGGACACGGAAGAGCAGATTGATGACCAGGCCCATGAGCAGGGCGGCCAGTACGGGAGCGGTGCACCACTGGAAGAGACGGGGCTTCAGGGCTGTGCGGCGGGCAATCTCCAGGTAATTGAGGAGGACGCCCAGAGCGGAGCTGAGCACAAACCCGGCCACATAGCCCCCCAGCCCCACACCGGGCAGGCCCATAAATACCCAGGTGCATCCCAGCTGCACCGCTCCGCAGATGAGGGAGGTACGGGCGGCGGCCGCCTGGCGGCCGATGCCGTTGAGGGCTCCGGAGAGGACGGACTGATAACAGGACAGCAGTACCCCGACCGACAGGGGGACCATATAGTCGCCCACTGTGGGTTCCCGGAAGAGAAAGACGCCGATGGTAGGCCCCAGAACCACCAGAATGGCCAGAGCGGGCATGGTGAGCACCGAGGTAGCCAGCAGGGACTTGTGGATCCGGCGGCGGACCTCGTCTATCCGGCCCAGTGCCACGCTCTGGGACAGCTTGGGCACCAGCATCAGACCCAGCGCGCCGATAAAGGCGGTGGGCAGGCAGAGCATGGGTACCGTCATGCCGCAGAGCACGCCGAAGGCGCTCATGGCGGCGGACACGTCCATACCCGCGTGGACCAAGCGCTGGGGGATGAGAACGGCGTTGGCGGAGCCCATCAGGTTGCCCAGCAGGGCGGTGGCGGCGATGGGAAGGGCGATGGTACCCATCCGCCGGGTGAGGCGGCGGGGCTCTTCACCGGGGCCGGGCAGGGCGGCGGGACGGCCCATGTGCCGCCGGAAGAGGATAACCAGGGTGATGGAGGAGAACAGCTCCGAGCAGCACATGCCCGCCACAATGATGCCAACCACCCGCTCCGGGTACTGGGGCAGCAGCAGCACCAGCAGGCCCAGCACCGCACCGGTGCGGATAAACTGCTCGGTCAGCTCCACGGCGGCGGGGGGACGGATGTTGCCCGTGCCGTAGAAGTAGTGCTTGTGGAGGTTCTCAATGCCGGTGAGAAGGATGCAGGGGAGCAGCAGAAGAAGGCCCAGCTGGGTGCGGGCATCTCCCAGCAGGTAGACCGAGATGGGATCGTACAGCAGCACGGTCACCCCCGCCACCAGGGCGAAGAGAATCAGGAAGGCGGTGAGGGCCTTCCGGAGCAGCTGGACAATGGCCCTGGGATTGCCCAGGGCGTGGTATTCCGCCGACAGGTTGGACACCGCCACCGTCAGCCCGATGGCGGTGAGGGACATAATCACCGAGTACACCGGCATGATGAGCTGGTAGAGGCCCATCACCTCCGCTCCGATGAGGCGGGAGAGGAAAATTCGGTATACAAACCCCAGCACCTGGGAGACAAGGCTGGTGAGGGTAAGGACCAGCGTGCCGTACAGCATGGACGAGCGGTTGAGTTTCAAGGTTCGCGCCCCCCTTCCTGAACAGCTTATTCATGGGACAAGGGGGACATGAGAACAGAAACGCTTTGACAAATGGTGGATCTGGAGGTATGATAGAAAAGTTATCACTGTAAAGCGCAAAAGTGAACGGGGGAAAATCCATGCTTGCTACCATCATCAACGTGGCGCTGGTCCTGCTGGGCAGCGCTCTGGGACTGCTGTTCAAAAACAAAATCAGCGACCGGTTCGCATCTATTCTCACCTGTGCCCTGGGCCTGTGCGTGCTGGGCATCGGCATCTCCGGTATGATTGGCACGGCGGACACCCTCTGCGTCATTGTCTGTATGGTGGTGGGCACCCTGCTGGGAGAGGCACTGAACATCGAGAAGCGGATGGACGGCCTGGGCGGCCTGCTCCGCCGGAGACTGATCCGGGGGGAGAGCAACAGCCGCTTTGTGGAGGGCTTTGTGAACGCCTCGGTCCTCTTCTGCGTGGGGGCCATGGCCATCAACGGATCCATGCAGGCGGGCATGCTGGGCAAGTACGACATCCTGATTTCCAAGGGCGTTATTGACGGCGTCACCTCCATCACCTTTGCTGCGGCTATGGGCGTAGGCGTGGCTTTCTCCGTGATCCCGCTGCTTCTCTACCAGGGCGGACTGACCATTATCTTTGCCCTGGTGGGTCAGGGGATGGACCCGGCGGTGGTTACCGAGATGAACGCCGTGGGCGGCACCATCATCGTGGGTATTGCTCTGAACATGCTGGGCCTGCCCAAGGAGAAAATCCGGGTGGGCAACATGTTGCCCGCCATCTTCCTGCCCATTGGCTACATCCCCCTGGCCAATCTGCTCAGCGGGCTGATGGGGTGAACATCAGCGAATATAAGACAACCGGGACAGGTCGCAAGACCCGTCCCGGTTTCTGTTCAAAGATTGATTTCACGTTTTTCTGTCCGCCCCACTAGATAGTCCAGGGAGACGCGGTAATACTCGCCAATCGCCAGCATGCTCTTATAGCTGGGAATGGCATCGTCCGCCTCCAGCCGCTGGTAGTTCCGGCTGCTGATGCTCAGCGCCTTTGCAGCCTGCTCCTGCGTCAGCCCGGCCTCTTCCCGCAGCTGGCGGACCCGTTGGTTGAAAATCATAGTCAACGCCCTTTGACACGCTATTTGTAGCGTGATATTATGAACACGCAATATATGACGTGAGGAGGAAAAGGTATGGAATCAGCCCTGGAGGAACTGCACTGCTTCTTTGTGGAGAGGCAGAACCTGGACCTGTTTCCCGAGGAGACGGCAGAACTGGAAAAGATACTGTCCGAACTGCCCCCGGAAATGGCTGCCGCCAAGGAGAGCCTGGTTACCAACGCCTCCATCACAGGCTTTCAGGCCGGTCTGCGCCTGGGCCTTATTCTTGGGTGGGAGTGCGATCTTCCGCCCCGCCGTCTTCCGTAGGCAGGGGGGCGGCATCCTGGGCGATGGCCTGGCCGGGCGTCTCCTCCGGCTCGTCATCCTCCTTCAGGTCGGACACCGTGATGGCCATCAGGTCCTCCTTGCTGGGGTTCTCCAGCGCCGCCACCCGGTCGGCCTGGCGGGCCACCGCCCGCTCAAAGACGTTGCGCACGTCCCGGGCGTTGCCGAAATTCTCGTCCCGCTCCTCGTAGAGCTGCTTAAAGCCCTCGGCGGCAAACTGGTCCGTCTCCTCGTCCAGGGTGTAGCCGTTCTTCTTGCACATGGAGCGGAAAATCTCCATCAGCTCGTCGCCGTTGTAGTCCTCAAAGTAGAAATACTTGTTGAAGCGGCTCTCCAGGCCGGGGTTGGCGTTGATGAAATTGCTCATCAGCTCGGTGTATCCGGCCACAATGACAATCAGGTCGGCCCGGTGGTCCTCCATACCCTTGAGCAGGGCCTCGATGGCCTCCTTGCCGAAGTCGTTGGGGGAGTCCTGGTTGGCCAGGGCGTAGGCCTCGTCGATGAAGAGCACGCCGCCCAGGGCCTTCTGAATGACCTCACTGGTCTTGATGGCGGTCTGGCCCACAAATCCGGCCACCAGACCGGACCGGTCCACCTCCACCAGCTGGCCCTTGGACAGCACCCCGATGGCGTGGTAAATCTTGGCCAGCAGGCGGGCCACCGTGGTCTTGCCGGTGCCCGGATTGCCCATAAACACCAGGTGCAGGCTCATGGGGGGCACGGGCAGGTTGTGCTCCTGGCGCATTTTGCGTACCTTGACCAGGTTAATCAGGCTCTTAACGTCCTTTTTTACCTTCTCCAGGCCGCACAGGCTGTCCAGTTCCGCCAGCAGCTCCTCCAGGCTGGGGGCGGGCTCTGCCTCCTCCTTGGGCTGGGCGGCAGCCTGGGGCGCACCCTCGCCCTGAGCGGCGGGAGCCGGGGTGTCCGGCTTGGGGGCGACGGGACGGCGGGTGATGAAGTCGTTGACATCCAGAGGGGCCTTGTCACCCTTGAGACCGTCCCGGTCACACAGGGCCAGCAGGGTGTCGGCACAGTGGTTGACAAACCCGGCCTCCTCCTCGCTGACAATGTCGTCCACCGCCGCGAAAAGCAGCAACATCAGAGTCATCAGATCCACGAAGCGGCGGGACAGCTTTCCGCCTGAAACCCGGTCGCTGGCCCGCATCCGGGCGAAAAAGCCGGGGGCCTGGAAGCCGGGGTACTCCGCCACCGCGGAGGACAGCTCCCAGAACAGGATGGAGGGCACCGGGTTCCCCTTGGTATACACCGCGTTGTAGTACTCCACGTGGCGGGGAGTGAGGGCATTGCCGTCCCGTCCCCAGACGCCCAGCGCGCAGGCGCGGAAAAAGGCGTCCGCCTCGGCGGCAAAGCGCTGGCGCAGCGCAGCGTCCCCGATCTGACGCCGGAAGGCAGAGATGCCGTCCTCATACTGTTTATGAACCGCCGCCGCGGTCATGGAACCCTTCATCAGGCCTCAACTCCCATTTCATTTATGGTTCAACAGACATTATATCGGATGGAGAGTGGATAATCAATCCTGCACCTTACTTTTATGAGTAGACATAAAATATAAAAAATAACGTACAATTTGCGTTAGACCGTTGACGATTCCTGCCGCAGCGTGTAAGATTAGAGGTGATATGACACCAAAATGACGGAGGGATACACATGGCCGCCAGAAAGCCCACCGGCGCACGAAATGAAACCATCCGCTGCGAAAACTGCGGCGAGTATTATGCCGTTACCTATAAACGCTGCCCCTTCTGCGAGGAGCAGGAGGTCTATGGCCGTGGAAAATATCAGGACGACTACGATAATGACTACGAAGATGAGGTCTATGACGAGGACGAACCCCGCCACAGGGGCGGCAAGCGTCTCAAGAGCAATACCCGGGGCGGCGGCTACGGCGGCGGCCCCACGCCCCTCCAGATTGTGGGCTGGGTGCTCTCTCTGGCTCTCATCGCCGCCGCTATCTATATTGTGGTTACCATTATCGGGCCCTTTATTCACAAGGGCGAACAGGCGGTGGATCCGGATCCCAACCCTGTGACCAGCAACACGCCCGCTCCCAGCCCCAGCGACAGCGCCGAGCCCCAGCCCACAGACTCCGCTGCGCCCCAGCCCAGCGGCTCCCAGGACCCGGAGGGCGGCGACACCGGCGAAATTCCCGCCGGGCAGACTGCCACCGGCTTTACCCTCAGCCTGACGGAGTTCAGCCTGAGCAACAAGTACCCCGACCCCGTGACCCTGAAGGTCACCTTCTCTCCCGCCGGCTCCACCGGTACCATCACCTGGGAGAGCAGCGACCCCTCCATCGTCACCGTGGATGAAAACGGCAAGGTGAGCCCGGCTGGCAAGACCGGTACCGCCACCATCACCGCCACCATGGCCGGCGGATATACCCAGACCTGCAAGGTCTACAACTCGGTCACCAGCGCCTCCGGCAGTTCCGGCGGTTCCACCAGCTCCGGCGGCAGCACCTCCACCACCCTGTCCCTCAACCGCACCGACTTTACGCTCAGTGAGGCGGGGGCCAAGTGGCAGCTCAAGGTGAGCGGCACCAGCTCCAACCCCACCTGGAGCATTTCCGACTCCTCTGTGGCCACCATCTCCGGCGACGGCACCGTCACCGCTGTGTCCAAGGGTACCACCACCGTCACCGCCACGGTGGACGGCCAGACCCTCAAGTGCATCGTGCGCTGCTCCTGGTAAGAACAGAAGATATGAAATCGACAGGAGGTCTCCGGCAATCCGGAGGCCTCCTGTTTTTTGCCCCTGCGGAAAATTTTCCGCAGGGGCTATATTTTTTGAGAATTCTGCAATACTAACGCCATCTGAGGAAAAGGCAGGCAGAAAACATGGAGCTTTTTGCGATCAGGCCGGAGATCCGGTTCGGGCCGGATGCCCTGGCGGCCCTGGAGGAGCTGGCGGGGCGGCGGGTGCTCATTGTGACGGACGAATTTCTCGCCCATAAATCCGGGCTGCTGGAGGGGGTGAAGGCGCGGCTGAAGGGCTGCGAAATCAGCGTGTTCGACCAGGTGAAGCCCGACCCGTCCCTTCATCTGGTGGCCCAGGGGGTCCACGCCCTGCGGGCCTTTGGGCCGGACACGGTGCTGGCCTTCGGCGGCGGCTCTCCCATGGACTGCGCCAAGGCCATGCGCCACTTTGCCGGCGGGAATCCGCCCCCGGAGCTGTGGTGCATCCCCACCACGGCGGGCACCGGGTCGGAGGTCACCTCCTTTGCCGTCCTCACCAACGCGGACGCGGGGGTGAAGTACCCCCTGGTGGACAGCGCCCTGCTGCCCGACTGCGCGGTGCTGGACGCGTCCCTCCTGGCCGGAGTGCCCCCGGCGGTGACGGCGGACACAGGCATGGATGTGCTCACCCACGCCGCCGAGGGCTGTGTGGCAAAAAAAGCCACCCCCTTCAGCGACGCCATGGGGGAGAAGGCCTTCTCCATGGCCTGGCGCAGCCTGAGCCATGCCCACGCCGGGGACAGCGGAGCAAAGGGGGAGATGCTGCTGGCCTCCTGTCTGGCGGGCCTCTCCTTCAACGCCGCCGGGCTGGGCATCTGCCACGCCCTGGCCCACGCTCTGGGCGGCCGGTACCACATCCCCCACGGGCGGCTCAACGCCATGCTCCTGCCCCATATCATCGCCTTTAACAGCGCCGACAAGGGGGCGGCGGACAAGTACGCCCGGCTCGCAGGGATGTGTGGCCTGGCCAAGAATCCTCGGGCTCTGATAGGCGGCGTCAAGCGGCTGCGGGTAAGCCTGGGCATGCCGGAGAAGCTCACCGACTGCGGCATGGAGGGACAGACCCTGCTGGCCGACCTGGACAGCATCGCTCAGGCCGCTCTGGCTGACGTGTGCGCCCCGGGCAACCCCAGGCCCGCCACCCGGGAGGATTTAAAGGCCATTTTGAAGGAGCTGATGTAAATGGCGCCCGAGCAGCTCCTGTCCGTGGGCATCGACATCGGCACCTCCACCACCCAGCTGGTCATCTCCCGCCTGACCCTGGAGAACCGGGCGGGGCCCTTCTCCGTGCCCCGCATCGCCATCGGGGAGAAGGAGGTACTCTACCGCAGCGCCATCCACTTTACACCCCTTCTCTCCGAGACGGCGATTGACGCCGAAGGGGTGAGGGCCATTGTGGCGGAGGAGTACCGCAAGTCGGGTTTTCGACAGGCGGACATCTCCACCGGCGCGGTCATCATCACCGGCGAGACCGCCCGGAAGGAGAACGCCCGGCAGGTGTTGGCCGCCCTGTCCGACTTCGCCGGAGACTTTGTGGTGGCCACAGCCGGGCCCGACCTGGAATCCATCCTGGCGGCCCGTGGGGCGGGGATGGACGAATACTCCAAGGAACATCACGAGAAGATATTACACTTTGACATCGGAGGAGGCACCTCCAACCTGGCATTCTACGAAAATGGTGCCCTGACGGCCACCGGCTGTCTGGACGTAGGAGGGCGGCTCATCAAGACCGAGCGGGGGCGCATCACCTACGTCTCACCGGCGCTGGAGCGGCTGGGGATGTCCGTCAGTGGCGTACCCATTCCAAGGGTAGGAGACCGGGCGGAGGAATCCATTCTGGAACCGGTAGTGTCCGCCCTGACCCGTGCCCTGGAACAGGCGGCGGGACTGATACCGCCGGACAGTCTGCTGGAAGCCCTTATGACCAGAGACACCACCTGGACGCCGCCGGATGGGGTGGACGGGGTGTCCTTCTCCGGTGGGGTGGCCGACTGCATCTGGTCACCGCCGGAGGACGCCTTTGCCTACGGGGACATCGGCGTCCTGCTGGGCAGGGCCATCGCCGCGTCTCCTGCCTTTCAGCGGGCGGGCATCGTCCGGGGCACTGAGACCATCCGGGCCACCGTGGTGGGGGCGGGCAGCCACTCCACCCAGGTGTCCGGCTCCACCATCTTCTACCGCAATGTGTCCTTCCCACTGAAAAACCTGCCTGTCCTCCGGCTGACGGCGGAGGAGGAGAGCGGCGGTGACAAGATGGCCGCCGCCCTGCGGGAGAAGGCGGGCTGGTTTGCCGACCAGGGGGGCATGACCCAGATTGCCCTCAGCCTGCAGGGTGAACCCAACCCGGCCTATGGCAGAATCCAGGACCTGGCCCGGGGCATCAAAGCCGGGATGGAGCCGCTGCTAGAGCGGGGCATGTTCCCCGTCATTGCGGTGGAGGGGGACATGGCCAAGGTGCTGGGCCAGACCCTCTGGCCCCTGCTGGGGGCGGAGGGGGCCATTCTCTGCCTGGACGGCATCAGCGCCGGCAGCGGGGACTATTTGGACATCGGCGCGCCGGTGGCCGGCGGCGCGGTGCTGCCGGTGGTGGTAAAGACCCTGGCCTTCCAGTCCCAGGGCAGTGAAAAGCAAACACAAGGGGGAAACAGACCATGATACTGAAAACCAGCCTGCACGGCCATGTTTATACATTCCAATCGGTGAAGGACGTGCTGGCCAAGGCCAACGAGGAGAAGTCGGGTGACCGGCTTGCGGGCATCGCCGCCGAGAACGCCGAGGAGCGGGTAGCGGCCAAGGTGGTGACGGCCAACCTGCTCCTGTCCGACCTGCGGGAGAACCCCGCCGTGCCCTACGAGGAGGACGAGGTCACCCGCATCATCCAGGACGATGTGAACGAGAAAATTTACGGTGAGATCCGCAACTGGACCGTGTCCGAGCTGCGGGAGTGGCTGCTGGACGAGAAACACACCGGCGCGGACATCCGCCGCATCTCCCGGGGCCTGACCGCCGAGATGATCGCCGCTGTGACCAAGATCATGAGCAATCTGGACCTGATCTACGCGGCCAGAAAGCTGCGGGTCACCGCCACCTGCAACACCACCATCGGAGAGAAGGGCACCCTGTCCTGCCGCCTCCAGCCCAACCACCCCACCGACGACCCGGACGGCATCATGGCCTCCCTTCTGGAGGGCCTGACCTTCGGCGCGGGAGACGCGGTGCTGGGTCTCAACCCGGTGGACGACAGCGTGGAGAGCGTGCGGCGGGTGCTGGACCGGTTCCATGAAATCCGCACCCGGTGGGAGATCCCCACCCAGATCTGTGTCCTGGCCCACGTGACCACCCAGATGGACGCGGTGAAGCAGGGAGCTCCCTGCGACCTCATCTTCCAGTCCATCGCCGGCAGCCAGAAGGGCAACGAGGCCTTCGGTCTGGACGGGAAGCTCATCGAGGAGGCCCGACAGCTGGCCCTCCGGGAGGGTACCGCCACCGGCCCCAACGTGATGTACTTTGAGACCGGCCAGGGCTCTGAGCTCAGTTCCGAGGCCCACCACGGCGCCGACCAAGTGGTGATGGAGGCCCGGTGCTACGGCTTTGCCAAGCGGTTCCAGCCCTTCCTGGTGAACACGGTGGTGGGCTTCATCGGCCCCGAATATCTGTATAATTCCAAGCAAGTTATACGGGCTGGATTGGAAGACCACTTTATGGGCAAGCTGACCGGCGTGCCCATGGGCTGCGATGCCTGCTACACCAACCACATGAAGGCCGACCAGAACGACATCGAGGACCTGGCCGTCCTCCTCACCGCCGCCGGGTGCAACTACTTTATGGGTATCCCCCACGGCGACGACGTAATGCTCAACTACCAGACCACCGGCTTCCACGAGACCGCTGCCCTGCGGGAGCTCTTCGGCCTGACCGCCATCAAGCCCTTCCAGGACTGGCTGGAGAAGATGGGCTTTGTGCGGGACGGCAAACTGACCGAGCTGGCCGGGGACGGCTCCGTGCTGCTCTCGTGAAGGAGGGAAAGAAGATGCAAGAAAAAGAGCTGCGCGCCCTCATTGAGCGCATGATCGCCGAGGTGGCCGGACAGGCCCCCACTCCCCAGGTGAAGGGGAGCGACTACCACCCCATGGAACCCCAGGGGGTGATCCGTCCGGCGGCCGGGAATATTGACCCTGCCGCCGCCATCCCGGACATCACCCAGACCGACCTGCGGCGGCAGTATCTGGTGGACAACCCCAGAAACGGGAGGGCATTTCTGGACCTGAAGCAGAAGACCCCCGCCCGCATTGGCCTGGGCCGGGCGGGCGCCCGGTACAAGACCGCCACCATGCTCCGCTTCCGGGCCGATCACGCGGCGGCTCAGGACTCCTGCTTCTCCATGGTGGACGAGGCATTTGTGAAGAAGGGGGGCTTTGTGCCGGTGCAGACCCTGTGTAAGGACAAGGACGAGTACCTGACCCGGCCCGACAAGGGCCGCCGGTTTGACGAGGCCAACCAGGCCATTATCCGCCAGACCCTGGGGCAGAAGCCCAGGGTGGCCCTGGTGGTGGGGGACGGCCTCAGCTCCGCCGCCATTGAGGCCAACGCCCTGGATTGCCTGGAGGCCATCAAGGGCGGCCTGAAGGCCTACGGGCTGGAGGCGGGGCCGGCGCTCTTCGTCAAGTTCTGCCGGGTGGGAGCCTCCGACCACATCGGCGACATGACCGGCGCGGAGGTGGTGTGCATGCTGGTGGGGGAGCGGCCCGGACTGGTGACCGCTGAGTCCATGTCCGCCTATATCACCTACCAGCCCCACATCGGTATCCCCGAGTCCAAGCGCACGGTGGTCTCCAACATCCACCGGCAGGGAACCACAGCGGTGGAGGCAGGCGCACACATCGCGGAACTGATTCACACCATGCTGGAGAAGAAAGCCTCCGGCATTGATTTGAAGCTGTAAGGGGGCGGAACCATGATTGATGAGCTGATTCCTGTCAAGGTACTGGCCACCCACACCATCGCCAACGTCAGCGAGGGGCTGGCCAAACAGTTGGCCCTGCCCGACGGCCACCGCTCCATCGGCATCCTCACCACCGACTGCGACGACATGACCTACTGCGCCCTGGACGAGGCCACCAAGGCCGCCGCCGTGGAGGTGGTGTACGGCCGGAGTCTGTACGCGGGGGCGGCCAATGCCTCCACCAAACTGGCCGGTGAGGTCATCGGTATTCTAGCCGGGCCCAACCCGGCGGAGGTCCAGAGCGGCCTGCGGGCGGCGGTGGCCTTCCTCCAGGAGGGCGGCGGCTTCCGCTCCGCCAATGAGGACGGCTCGGTGGTCTATTTTGCCCACACTGTCTCCCGCACGGGCACCTACCTGTCCCAGACAGCGGGGGTGGTCGAGGGGGAGGCGCTGGCCTACCTCATCGCCCCGCCCCTGGAGGCGGTGGTGGGGCTGGACGAGGCGCTGAAGGCGGCGGACGTGGAGCTGGTGACGCTCTATGAGCCGCCCAGCGAGACCAACTTCGGCGGCGGTCTGCTCACCGGCACCCAGAGTGCCTGCAATGCCGCCTGTGCGGCCTTTGCCGAGGCAGTGAAGGCAATTGCGGCCCGGCCCCGGGAAATTTAGGAGGGATTCCATGCAGCTGGATAAGGATTTACAGTCGGTCCAGGAGGTCCGGGACCTGATTAAGACGGCCAAGGAGGCCCAGCGGGCTCTGGCCCGGATGGACCAGGGCCAGATTGACAAAATTGTGGCCGCCATCTCGGCGGCGGGCGCGGAGCACGCCGGGCGGCTGGCCGCCATGGCCGTGGAGGAGACCGGCTTTGGCAAAAAAGAGGACAAGGAGCTGAAAAACCGCTTCGCCGCTCTCACCCTCTACGAGGCCATCAAGAACGAGCGCACCATCGGCATCCTGGCCGAGGACCGGGAGAAGCGCATCATCGACATCGGCGTGCCCGTGGGCATTGTGGCCGGGCTGGTGCCCTCCACCAACCCCACCTCCACTGTCATCTACAAAGCCATGATCTGCCTCAAGGCGGGCAGCCCCATCATCTTCTCCCCCCACCCCAGCGCCCTCAACTGTATCCGGGAGACGGTGGCGGTGGTCCGCAGGGCGGCGGAGGGGGCGGGGGCTCCCACGGGGAGCATCTCCTGCATCTCCACCCCCACCATGGAGGCCACCAGCGCCCTGATGAAGCACCGGGATACCCGGCTCATCCTGGCCACGGGCGGCGGGGCCATGGTCAAGGCGGCCTATTCCTCGGGCACCCCGGCCATCGGCGTGGGCGCGGGCAACGGCCCGGCCTATATCCACCGCACGGCAGACGTACCCATGGCGGTGAAGCGGATTCTGGACTCCAAGACCTTTGACAACGGCACCATCTGTGCCAGTGAGCAGAGCATTGTGGTCACCAAGGAGATGGAGAGCGCCGTGACGGCGGAGTTAACGCGCCAGGGGGCCTGCATCCTCAGCGACGGGCAGCACAAGGCCCTCTCCAAGTGCATCCTCCGGCCCAACGGCACCATGAACCCGGCCATTGTGGGCAAGAGCGTGGAGCAGGTGGCCGCACTGGCCGGACTGTCCGGCATCCCGGCGGGCACAAGAGTGCTGGTGGCCCGGGAGACTGGCGTGGGTCCCGGCTACCCCTACTCCAATGAGAAGCTGGGGCTGATTCTGGCTCTCTACGTGGAGAGCGACGAGGAGGCGGCTCTCCGCCGGTGCGTGGAGATTCTGGAGTGGGAGGGCGCGGGCCACACCTTCTCCATCCACGCCGAGGACGAGAACGTGGTCAAGAAATTCGCCGCCGCCGTGCCCGCCAGCCGGGTGCTGGTGAATACGCCCTCCTCCCTGGGCGGCATCGGCGCCAGCACCTGCCTGTTCCCCGCCCTCACACTGGGCTGCGGCGCGGTGGGCGGCTCCTCCAGCTCCAACAACATCGGCCCCCTGGACCTCATCAACATCAAGCGGGTGGCCTGGGGCGTCAAAGAGCTGGAGGAGCTCCGGGGAGGTTCGGCCTGCCGCACGGAAGCCCGTGGGACGGTTGACGCCGCCGCCATGGACGAGCTGGTACGCCTGATCATGAGGAGGCTGAACGTATGAGCGAGGTCAACGCCGACGGCGTGCTGCTCAACCCCCAGGAGCACCTTTTGCAGGAGGTGCAGAATCTGACCAACAGCCTGATGGCGGCCAAGCCCGCCGGGGCCGAGGGGGAGGAGGCCGTGGAGCACCCGGTAACCGCCCCAAACGGCGAACCTGCTGGAACCGTGGGCGGCGCGCCCCACATGCCCGTCAAGGCTGTGGAAGAAAAAGCGGAGAAGAAGCCCCGCAGAAAGCGGGAACGTGCCGCCCGGACGGAGGAAAAGGAAAACCCGGTTTCCACAATGGGCCGGGCAGATGTGGAAAAAACACCCGGGGGACAGAATATGCCTCAGGGTGGGAATCATACAAAAGGCCCCGTTTCCGGGGCGCACAACGGAAAAGGAGACAGGAAAATGGCTAACACAAATGCACTTGGTATGGTGGAGACCCGCGGTCTGGTGGCCGCCATTGAGGCGGCGGACGCCATGGTGAAGGCAGCAAACGTCCAGCTGGTGGGCAAGGAGCAGGTGGGCGGCGGCCTGGTGACCGTGATGGTCCGGGGCGACGTGGGAGCCGTCAAGGCGGCCACCGACGCCGGCGCCGCTGCTGCGGAGAAGGTGGGCGAGCTGGTGAGCGTCCACGTCATCCCCCGCCCCCACGCCGAGGTGGACTCCGTCCTGCCCCACGGCAAGGGCGAGTACGACGGGCAGTAAGCCGTGGCGCTGCTGACCGAGGAGGACGTGCGCCGCATGTCCGGCGGCGGCACCCGAGGGCCGGTGGTGGTCCGGGCGGGGGAGGTTCTCACCCCTGCCGCCCGGGACTGGCTAAAAGAAAAGGGGGTGGAGGTGGTCTATCCCCAGGGCAATTCTGAGGAGACGGGGGAGCGGCCCAAGTACTGTACCCTGTCCGGGGCGGTGCTGGTGGAGAAGCCGGAGCACATGACCCACCTGAAGGGCAACATTTTGGTGGACAAGGACCACCCCCGCATCGCCTTCCGGGGCTGCATTGACAGCCTGGAGGCGGAGATTCTCCTGGCCCAGCAGACCTGTGCCAGGGCGGGCTATCCCGCTCTGGCACAGGAGCTGGAGGAGGTGCTGACCTTTGTGCGGCGGTTCATCCGCTTCGACGTGCTGGACGAGCCGGTGGGGGAGATTGCGCTGTGCGGGTACGGCCCGGCGGAGCTGCGGGAGTACTCCCACTACCCGGAGAAGTACCTGGGTCAGCCCCACTTCATGCCCCACTACACCGACTCCCCCGCCATTCTGGCGGTGAACAAGGTGCGCACCGTGGTGCGGCGCACCGAGCTGGCGGCCTATGCCGCCTTCCGGGACGCCGATGGCGGCGTGAAGAGGCCGGACATGATTCTGGGGCTAAACCGCCTGTCCTCCCTGATGTGGATCATGATGATCAAGCTCAAGGCGGGGAAGTATCCCCGGGAGGTGAAGTAAATGGAACACACAGCGCTGGAACGGCTGGCGGAGGCGGTGGTGGAGAGGCTGACCGTGCCCCTGGAGGCAAGCGGACGGCATGTCCATCTGTGCCGGGCCCATGTGGAGGCCCTGTTCGGACCGGGCCACCGGCTGGAGAAGGTGCGGGACCTGTCCCAGCCGGGGCAGTTCGTCTGTGCCGAGCGGGTGACCCTGGTGGGCCCCAAAGGCCAGCTGGGCAACGTGGTGGTGCTGGGCCCCGAGCGGCCCGAGAGCCAGGTGGAGATCTCCCTCACGGACGGGGTGGCCCTGGGCATCACGCCCCCGGTGCGCATCTCGGGGGACACAGCCGGTACGCCGGGCATTGTGCTCCGGGGACCGGCGGGGGAACTCACCCTGAAACAGGGTGTCATCGCCGCCAAGCGGCACATCCACATGACGCCCCAGGACGCGGCACGGTGGGGTCTGTCCGACAAGCAGGACATCCGGCTCCGCACCCTCACCAGCCGTCCGGTTACCTTTGAGGCGGTGGAGGTACGCATTTCCCCCAAATTCTCCACCGCCGTCCACCTGGACTACGATGAGGCCAACGCCTGCGGCTTCCGCAGGGGGGACCGGGCCATTCCACTGCCTGGCTGCGAGGGAGAGAGAGCTGACCAGCCTCGTCGTGATCGCGCCGAATGGCGCGTCCCGAGCGTTTTGCCCAGCAAAACCTCGATGGAGGGCAGATTCACTCTGCCCGAACAGATTCCAAACGGGGTCCCCGGAAAGGCCGGCCTTTCCGGGGACGAGGCCAACGCCTGCGGCTTCCGCAGGGGGGACCGGGCCATCCCTGTGACAGGGGGAGAGGGCCTGTGACGCTGGAGGAGCGGGGCGGAGACCTGATCATCACCCATCTCCCCATCGAGCAGATGGCCCTCCTCTCCCTGGGCGTGGCCCTGACGGAGGAGGAACGGACGGTTCTTCTGGCTCTGCTGGAGGGACGGCGGGTCTACCTGGCCGACGGGGCCCTGGAGTACAAGAAATACGCCCGCACTGCCGAGCGGGGGATCTACGTCCGCTTTACCGCCATGGAGCGGGAGCTGCGGGAGCTGGGTATCCGGAGAGGAGGGGGCGGCCGTGCTGCTGGGTACGGTAGAGGGTAATATCTGGTCCACCAAGAAGTCCCCCGGCCTCTTCGGCAAGTCCTTTCTCACCGTCCGGGTGGGGGAACAGCTCCTCATCTGCGCCGACTGCGTGGGCGCGGGTGAGGGAGAGCGGGTGCTGGTGGCCACCGGCGGTGCGGCCCGTGTGGCCGCCGGGAAGGACGTCCCGGTGGACGCCGCCGTGGTGGGCATCGTGGACCAGACCTAGCCCTGAGAGAACAGGAAAGGGGCAATGAATTTGTCCATCAACGAGATTATCATCTATCTAATGGTCCTCTTCATGGTCCTGGGCGCGGTGGACCGGATTCTGGGCAACCGCTTCGGCCTGGGGGAGAAGTTTGAAGAGGGTATTATGAATATGGGCGCCCTGGCGCTGTCCATGATCGGCATCATCTGCCTGGCGCCGGTGCTGGCCGACGTATTGAGACCGGTAGTGGTGCCGGTGTACCAGTTCCTGGGGGCCGACCCGGCCATGTTCGTGGGTACCATTCTGGCCAACGACATGGGCGGCGCGCCCCTGGCCAAGGAGCTGGCTCTGACGGAAGAGGCGGGGCAGTTCGGCGGCCTCATCGTGGGCGCCATGCTGGGGCCCACCATTGTGTTCACCATTCCCGTGGGCCTGGGCATCATTCAAAAGGAGGACCGGCCCGCTCTGGCCTCCGGCGTGCTGGCAGGCGTGGTCACAATTCCTCTGGGCTCCCTGGTGGGCGGCCTGGCGGCCGGGTTTAACATCGGCATGGTGCTGCGCAATCTGATCCCCATCGTGCTCATCGCCGTGCTCATTGCCATCGGCCTGTGGAAGATCCCAAACGGCATGGTCAAGGGCTTTCAGGTGTTCGGCAGGGCGGTGGTGGTCATCATCACCGTGGGCCTGGCTATCGCCATTGTCCAGAAGCTGACCCCCATCACCATTCTGCCCGGCCTCACCCCCATTGAGGAGGGCTTCACCGTGGTGGGCGACATCGCCGTGGTGCTGGCGGGAGCGTTCCCTCTGGTGTACGTCATCACCAAGGTGTTCCGCAAGCCCCTGATGAAGCTGGGACACCTGCTGGGCATGAACGACATCGCCGCCGCCGGAATGGTGGCCACCCTGGCCAACAATATCCCCATGTTCGGCATGCTGAAGGACATGGACCACCGGGGCAAGGTCATCAACGTGGCCTTTGCCGTGTCGGCGGCCTTTGTGTTCGGCGATCACCTGGGCTTTACCGCAGGCTTTGACTCGTCCATGATTTTCCCCATGATTGTGGGCAAGCTGGTGGGCGGCGTGTCCGCCGTGGCGGTGGCCATGCTGCTGACCAGAAAGGAGGCAAGCCGTGGATAAACAGACGTTGGAGGCCCTGGTGCGCCAGGTGCTGCTGGAGAAACTGGGGGAGGTCCCAGGGGAGGCAGTGAAGAAGGTTCCGGTGCCTCAGCTGAAGGTGACGGAGGAGCACCGGATGGACACCGGCCGGGCTGGGGACAGGGTCTATACACGGGACCTGTTCACCCTTGACGAGAGCCCCCGACTGGGTGCGGGCATCATGGAGATGACCGACACCACCTTCCCCTGGACGCTGAACTATGACGAGATGGACTATGTGATTGAGGGGCGGCTGGACATCCAGACCGACCGGGGCACCGTATCCGCAGGGCCGGGGGAGATTATCTATATCCCCAAGGGCAGCGCCATCCGTTTCTCGGTGGCGGGACACGCCCGGTTCCTCTATTTTGTCTATCCGGCGGACTGGCAGAACCAGAACACATAAAAAAACGGTGGAGAGCATAGCTCTCCACCGTTTTTTTGCTATGCAAAGCATAGCAAAATCGGCCATGTGCCGCCTACGGCGGCACGGCCATGAAATTTTATACGATTTGCAGCTCTTTGGCGGCCTGGTTGAGCACCTCGCAGCCGTCCTCAGTGACCAGCACCAGGTCTTCGATGCGTACCCCAAGCTTCCCGGGCAGGTAGATGCCCGGCTCCACCGAGAACACCATGCCGGGCCGGACGGGCACCCTGCTCACCGGGCTGTTATCCGGGGGCTCGTGGCAGTCCAGGCCGCAGCCGTGGCCCAGCCGGTGGGTAAAGTAGGGGCCGTAGCCGGCCTCTTCAATGACCGAGCGGGCGGCCCGGTCGATGTCGCACAGCAGCACACCGGGGCGGATCATGGCCTCGGCGGCCTCATTGGCGGCTTTGACCGTCTCATAGACCCTGCGGCCCTCGTCGCTGACCGAGCGGAAGAACACGGTGCGGGTCATGTCGCACCAGTAGCGGCCGATGGGGTTGAACAGGTCCAGCACCACCGAGTCGCCCGCCTTCAGCCGGGTGGCGTTGGGGCCGTGGTGGGGGTCGGCGCCGTTGGGGCCGAAGCAGACCAGCTGCCCCTCGGAGGAACGCTCGCCGCCGTGGTCCCGGAACAGCTGCTCCACCAGGGCGGCCATCTCGTCCTCCCGCACGCCCTCCTTCAGGGCGGCGATGGCGGCAGTGACCACCTGGTCGTTGATGCGGGATGCGGCGCGGAGGGCGGCGATCTCGTCGGCGTCCTTGCAGGTGCGGGCGTCGTCCACGGGCGCGGAGCCGGGCACGGGGCGCACGTCGGGCCGGGCGGTGAGCAGGGACATGAGGAACTTGCTGGGCCAGAACTTGTCCACGCCCAGAGTGCCGGGGGTCAGGGCGGCACAGAGCTGGGCGGTGGGGTCGTCGCTGTCGGTGTGGAGCACCAGCTCCAGTCCCTCCTGGGGCTGGAGAGCGAAGAGCTCGTTGCCGAAGAGAATGGGGGCGGCCCCCCGGCGCAGGTAGAGGGCCAGCATCCGCTCCATGGGCTCCACCCAGTAGCCGGTGAGGTAGTAGACCGAGGCGGTGGAGGTGACGATGATCTGGTCCAGACCTTCCCGCTCCATGTTTTCCAAAACGCGGTTGAGCCGTGCGGTATTCACGAGAATCCTTCCTTTCCGATTATCTGCCGTATTCACCCAGCAGGTTCAGCAGCCGCCGGGCAAATTCAGGCCGGTCCACATCCAGCACCAGGTCCACGTTGGGGGTGCGCTTGGCGTCGCTGAAGGCGTCGGTGACCGTCTTGCCCCGGGTGTGGACGCCGGAGCGCTCCACACCCACCCAGCAGCGGACGGAGGTGAAGATGCCGGGGTCAATGGCGTACAGCATGGCACAGGGGTCGTACATGGGTGCGCCGGTGACCCCGGGCAGGGCCCAGGACAGCTCCAGGCGGCTGAGTGCGGCGGAGAAGGCGGCCTGCACGGAGCCCATGGCCTCCAGCGCCGCAATATCCTCCTCCAACAGGCTGGCCCGGTAGCACACGTCCAGTCCGCACAGGGCGATGGGCATGCCGGAACGGAACACCATCTCGGCGGCCTCCGGGTCAGCGTAGATATTGAACTCGGCGGCGGGGGTGGCGTTGCCGAAGCAGGCGCCCCCGCCCATGACGGTCAGCTTTTTGATGTACTTGGGCAGGTCGGGATACTTGGCCAGGGCAATGGCCAGATTGGTCAGGGGGCCGGTGGCGATGAGCTCCAGCGCCCCGTTCAGAGCCTTTGCCTCCCGCCAGATCACGTCCCAGGCCTTCTCCTCACGGAGCGCGGACTTGGGCTGGGGCATGGGCCAGCCCATGAGGCCGTCTGCGCCGTGGACGTCCGCCGCGTCTCTCACCTCACCGGAGAGAGGACGGTCCGCGCCGGGGTACACCGGGATGTCCTCCCGGCTGCCCAGGGCCAGAATCTTCAGGGCATTGGGGGCGGTGTAGGCCAGGGGGACATTGCCAGCAACAGGGGTGATGGCCCTGATATCCAACTCCGGAACGCGGAATGCGGCCAGCAGGGCCATGGCGTCGTCAATGCCCGGGTCGCAGTCGATAATAACGGGTCGCTTGTTCATGCCTGTCCCTCCCCATATGCTTTTACGGCCTCCACCAGCAGATCGGCAAAGCCGTCCCGATCCACGCCCATGATAACCCGGGCGTTGGGGGCGGCGGAGGTGAGGTGGTGCCGGTCGCCAATCGTTGCGCCCCTGGTGTAGTCTCCGGCCACCTCGATGTCCACGTGCATCTCCTCCACGGTGAACAGATCGGGCGCCACCAGGGCGGCCACCGCCACCGCGTCGTGGACGGGGGCGCCGGCGTAGCCCTTCTCACGATGGAAGCGGTAGAAGAACTCCAGCCACTCGGCCACAATATGGGCCACCGGGTTGCCAACGGCCCGCACCCGCTCAAAGTCCTCGGGGAAGATGAGGGCCTTTTCAGTCACGTCCAGCCCGGCCATGGTGATGGGTACACCGGAACGGAACACAATGTCGGCGGCCTCCGGGTCTACCAGAATGTTGAACTCAGCGGCAGGGGTCCAGTTGCCGTGGGCAATGCCGCCGCCCATGAGGGAGATACCGCCGATCTTCTCCTTCAGCTCCGGGTGGGACAGGAGCAGGGAGGCCACGTTGGTCAGGGGGCCGGTGGGCACCAGGTACACCGGATCCTGGCTCTCGGAGAGCACCTTTGCCATCAGCTCGGCAGCCGAGCAGGGCAGAGGTTCCCGGTCGGGCTCGGGCAGGACGGGGCCGTCCAGACCCGACTCGCCGTGGACGCTGGGGGCCACCATGGGCTCGGCCACCAGGGGGCCGGGGCGGCCCTTGGCCATGGGCGCGTCAATGCCCAGCAGTGTCATGACCCGCAGGGCGTTGTAGGTGGTCTTTTCAATGGTCTGGTTGCCGCAGACCGAGGTGATGCCCCGGATATCCAGGGCAGGGGACGCCTTGGCCAGCATCCAGGCCATGGCGTCGTCATGGCCCGGGTCGCCGTCCAGCAGGACGGGAATCCGGGCGGGAAGATCCCAATGGATTGACATAATGTTCCTCCTTAGAAGCCGTAGGACTGGCACAGGGCGCTGAGCTCAGCCGCTTTTTTCCCGGTGGGGAAGGATGCGGCCTCCTCCGGCGTGCGCCCTTCCAGCAGCACAAGGTGCACGCCAAGCCGTTTGATGCGCTTGCCCAGGACGGCCCTGGCCTTGTTCTCCTCGGCGATCATAGTCAGGTAGAGAGTGGTGAAGAGCCTGTCCGCCCGGACGTCGTCTCCGGGGGATGAGCCATAGGCGGCGGAGAGCCGGGTGATGAGGTCCAGGACATGGTCGCTGGGCAGCAGGTCACCCCGGGGCGGCTTGACGCCCATGGCGTCGTAGACGGTGACAAAGTCGGCCATGACCTTGTCTGTGCCGTACCGCTGGGCCAGCTCCAGCAGACGGGCAAAACAGCCCGCGTCGGTGGGCCGCCGGGTCCAGACAAAGACCCGCTCCTGGACGCACCAGCGGTCAAACTTCCCCTCGGTGAAGCCAATGCTGGTGCCGCCGGGAAAGGATTTTACTACCTCAAAGGCCATAGGCGCCCTCCTCTCTGTGAGGTAAGTATAGCAAAAGAGAGAGGGGGGTATCAAGGACTTTGTCCCACCCCGCAGGGCGGGAAAAAAGATTTGCATGGAAAGAACAGGGCGTGATAGAATAGGTACCCATAGAAATCCGTGCCCATGCACGAGCAAAAAGAAGAGAGAAAACGGGGGGAGACGGGATGCTGAACATTGCCATTGTGGAGGACGATCCCCAGGCTGCGGGGACCCTGACGTCCTATCTGGACCGCTACGCCCAGGAGCGTGGGACCACCTGCAACAGCGTCATTTTCAACGACGCGGTGGACTTTCTCACCGGCTACAAGGCCAGCTTTGACCTGGTGTTCATGGACATTGAGCTGCCCGGACTGGACGGCATGGAGGCCGCCCGCCGCCTGCGTGAGGTGGACAGGAGTGTCATTCTGATTTTCGTGACCAACATGGCCAATTTCGCCGTGAAGGGCTACGAGGTGGACGCCCTGGACTTTATCGTCAAGCCGGTGGCCTACTTCCCCTTCTCCATCAAACTGGACCGGGCGGTCAAGCGGCTGGAGAGCCGCCAGGAACGGGAGCTGCTGGTGCCGGCGGAGGACGGGGTGGTGTGCCTGAAGTGCTCTGAGGTGACCTACATCGAGGTCATGCAGCACCGGATCACCTACCACACCCGGGACAAGAACTACACCGGCTACGGGTCCCTGAAGAAGATAGAACCCCTTCTGCCCGAGAAGGTCTTTGCAAAGTGCAACAGCTGCTATGTGGTCAACCTGCGCTATGTCCGGCAGGTGAAGGATTTCAGCGTACTGGTGGGGGAGGACTGGCTGGCCATCAGCCACGCCAGGCGGAAGCCCTTCCTCAGCGCGCTCAATGAGTACATCGGGAGTATGGAATAGTCATGTATGAGGTTACCCAGCTTTTCTGGTACAAGTCGGTCTTTATGGCCGAGATTCTGGCGGCCGAATTTCTCTTCACCTTCCGCCTGAAGAAAAAAGACCACTACCCCATCCGCTTTGCCCTGGCCGCCCTGCTGTGCATGGCGGTGTCGGTGGCCGCGCCCATTCTGGGGTACAACGCCCTGTACAGCTCGGTGCTCTTCTTCGTGCTGTTCGCCGTGTCGGTGGGGGCGCTGATGCTGTGCTTCCGGGAGCCGTTCCTCCACATCTTCTTCTGCGCTGTGGCCGCCTATACGGTGCAGCACATAGCCTTTGAGGTCTATAACTTTATCGTGGTGGTCACAGGCCTTAACGCCGGGCTGCCTGTGGAGGTGTACGGCGAGAGCGCCGCACGGCTGTCCGGACTCTTCCTGACGCTGGTATATGTGGACGCCTACTGCATTGTCTACTGGCTCATGACCATCACCTTCGGCTCCATGATCCGCAAAAACGAGGACCTGCGCATCCGCAGCACCTCCATGCTGGTGCTGGTGGCCCTGGTGGTGCTGGTGGACATCGTCATCAGCGCGGTGGTCACCTATTACAGCTACGAGAACAACAACTCCTTCTATGTGAGCGTGGCCTCCATCTACAACATCCTCTGCTGCCTGCTGGCCCTGTACGTCCAGTTCTCCCTGCTGTCCAAGCGGCAGCTGGAGCGGGAGCTGGACACGGTCAACAGTCTCTATGAGCAGGAGAAAAAGCAGTACGACATGTTCAAGGAGAATCTGGACTTCATCAACGTCAAGTGCCACGACCTGCGCCACCAGATCCGCCAGATCGGCCGGAGCAGCTCCCTGGACGAGGCGTCCATCCGGGAGATGGAGGACGTGATCTCCATTTACGACTCCGCCGTGGAGACGGGCAACAAGACCATCGACATCATCCTCACCGAGAAGAGTCTTATGTGCAACAAGAACCACATCAAGCTCACCTGCATTGTGGACGGCGGCGAGATGTCCTTCATGGCTGAGCAGGACATCTACTCCCTCTTCGGCAACGCCATCGACAACGCGGTGGAGGCCCTCTCCCAGGTGGAGGACGAGGAGAAGCGGGTGGTGGGCATCATCGCCAAGCGCAAGGGCATGTTCGTGTCCCTCCAGTTCTACAACTACTGCCCTCAGCCGCCCCAGTTCTCCGGCGGCCTGCCCGTCACCACCAAGGCGGACAAGCAGTACCACGGCTTCGGCACCAGGAGCATCCGCATGATCGCCCAGAAGTACGGCGGCGAAATGGATATCTCGGTGGAAAATCAGGTGTTCAACCTGCGGCTGCTCTTCCCGCTGGAATAGTCAGTCATAAGGAATATGCTGCAAAAACGGGCAGTTATGTCAAAACAGTTGCACCGTGCCCGGGCCCCTTTGTATACTGTGCGCAAGGTTCGCGGAGGGCGCCATCCGCGGAAACACATCAAGGGGGATGAATGAAAATGAATAAGAAGCGGATGTCCAACCGCCGCTTTATGGCCATCCTGATTCCCATTATGGCCATCGTGCTTGTGACACTGATGATCTGCAACCTGCTGGCCCTCAACTACCGGGGCCTCATCTCCACCTTCTTCAACCACAGCACCTACAAGATTGTGGAGACCGGCGAGTCCGCCGGGGACAGCACCTACTATCCCTGCGACTTTGAAACCGAGGAAGAGCTGACCGAGCACAGCGGCCAGGTGGCCGAGACTCTGGAGGCCGAGGGCATGGTCCTGCTGGAGAACAACGGCGGCCTGCCCCTGGCCAAGGACAGCAAGGTGAGCGTGTTCTCTGTCTCCTCCGTGAACATGGTCTACGGCGGCACCGGCTCGGGCAGCGTGGACACCTCCACCGTGCCCGACCTGAAGACCGCTCTGGAGGCCTCCGGCCTGTCCGTCAACACCACTCTGTGGGACTTCTACAAGCAGAAGAGCGCCGACGGCTACACCCGCAGCGCCCCCAACTGGAAGGGCGGCCAGTTCTCCATCAACGAGGTGCCCTGGGCTGACGTGGAGTCCTCCGCCGGCAGATCCTTCGCCGACTACGGCGACGCGGCCATCGTGGTCATCTCCCGCTCCGGCGGCGAGGGCTCCGACCTGACCGCCGTCAACTTCGCCGAGACCGAGGGCGTGGAGGGCAACTCCGGCAACTACCTGGAGCTGAGCACCGAAGAGGCCGATATGCTCGCCGCTGTCAACGAGCAGTTTGACAACGTGGTGGTGCTCATCAACGCCAACAACGCCCTGGAGCTGGGCTGGCTGGCCGACTATGAGAACATCAAGGCCGCCCTGTGGATCGGCGGCGTGGGCCAGACCGGCCTCTACGCCGTGGCCGACGCCCTAGTGGGCGACGTGGTGCCCTCCGGCCGCCTGGTGGACACCTACGCCTACGACGCCTCCAGCGCTCCCGCCGCTCAGAACGCGGGCTCCAACTTCTGGATTAACAATGGCTTCTCCAACGAGTCCGACCAGTACGTGGTCTACGCTGAGGGCATCTACGTGGGCTACCGGTACTATGAGACCCGCTACGAGGACGTGGTCATGGGCACCGGCAACGCCGACGATTACGACTACGCCTCCACCGTCCTCTATCCCTTCGGCTACGGCCTGAGCTACACCCAGTTCCAGTACAGCGACTTCTCCATGGCGGAGAACGACGACAGCTTCACCGTCTCCGTGACCGTCACCAACACCGGCGACACCTACACCGGCAAGGAGGTCGTCCAGGTCTACTTCCAGTCTCCCTACACCCAGTACGACATGGACAATGGCGTGGAAAAGGCCTCCGTGGAGCTGTGCGGCTTCGCCAAGACCGACGCCCTGGCCCCCGGCGAGAGCCAGACCGTCCAGATTGAGGTGCCCAAGGAGCAGCTCAAGTCCTACGACTACCGCACCGCCAAGACCTTCATCCTGGATGCCGGCGACTACTACTTCACCGTTGGTACCGACGCCCACGACGCCCTGAACAACATCCTGGCCGCCAAGGGCTACACCACTGCCGACGGCATGACCGCCGACGGCGATGCGTCCATGACCGCCAAGTGGACCAACGCCAGCCTGGACACCACCACCTACGCGGTGGACAGCGCCACCGGCACCGCCGTCACCAACCTGTTCGGCTACGCCGATATCTCCAGCTACGACGCCTACTCCGACTTTGTCTACCTGAGCCGGAGCAACTGGGTGGACACCTACCCCGTGGCCTTCTGCGACAGCACCGATGAGACCACCGGCGAGCGGTACATCGACCTGCCCCAGGAGATGATCGACGCCCTCCGGCCCCAGTACACCGAGGATCAGGACTCCTACACCATGCCCGCCTCCGGCGTCACCTCCGAGGTGCAGCTGACCCTGGCCGACTTCATCGACGTGGACTATGACGACCCCGCCTGGGATGATCTGCTGGACACCATCAGCCCCGCCGACCTCATCTACATGGTCCGCATGGGCGGCTACGGCACTCCCAGCCTGGACTACATCCTCAAGCCCGCCACCGTGGAGAAGGACGGTCCTGCCGGAATCTCCGCCACTCTGGTAGGCGGCACCCAGGGCATGGCCTACCCCACTGAGGTGGTCATCGCCTCCACCTGGAACACCCAGCTTGCCTATGACATGGGCGTGTCCGTGGGCAACGACGCCATGTACGCCAACATCCAGGGCTGGTATGCCCCCGCCATGAACATCCACCGCAACGCTTACAGCGGCCGTAACTTCGAGTATTACTCCGAGGACGGCTTCATCAGCGGCCAGATGGGCGCCAACACCGTGCTGGGCGCTCAGAGCAAGGGCCTGTTCTGCTACGTCAAGCACTTCGCCTTCAACGACACCGAGGGCGTCATCGACGAGACCAACGGCATCAAGGGCTCCAAGGACGGCATCGCCACCTTCTTCAACGAGCAGGCCGCCCGTGAGCTCTACCTGGTTCCCTTCGAGGCCGCGGTGAAGGAGGGCCACACCTACGCCATGATGAACGCCTTCAACCGTGTGGGAACCAAGTGGTGCGGCGCCAGCCATGAGCTGCTCACCGACCTGCTGCGGGAAGAGTGGGGCTTCAACGGCCTGGTGATCACCGACATGGCCGGTCTGCCCGACTACATGGACATCAAGGCCGGTCTCCAGGCCGGTACCGACATGTGGATGAACACCAGCGAGGAGCTCTACAACATCGACGGCTACCAGAACGACCCCCAGATCATGACCTACCTGCGCAATGCCGCTCATGACATCTGCTACACCGTCAGCCAAAGCGCCGCCATGAACGGCCTGTCCTCCGGCTCCACCATTGTGGACATCATGCCCCTGTGGATGACCTGGATGGTGGCCCTGGACGTGGTGGTGGGCGTACTGATTGTGGCCGGGGTGGCCTGGATTGTGGTCCGCGGCAAGGGCCAGAAGAAGAACCCCGACAAGTACAAACAGTAATTCTACCAAGTAGAAATACTGAGTGAAATCAAAAAATCCCCGCCGGCAATACGCCGGCGGGGATTTTTGATGTATAAAGGAACGCTCAGCCCTTGAGCAGATCCAGATTGCAGGTGGAGGCAATGCTCTTCCGGATGGCGGCCCGGAGGGGCAGCACGGCGGAGGGGCTCACGCTCAGCTCGTCAATGCCGATGGCCAGGAAGGTGGGCAGCAGCTCCAGATCGGCGCCCAGCTCGCCGCAGATGCCAATCCAGATACCAGCCTTGTGGGCGGCGTCGGCGGCAACCTTCAGGGCACGCAGCACGGCGGGGTGGTGGGGGTCAAAGAACTTGCCCAGGTCGTTGCACTGGCGGTCGCAGGCCAGGGTGTACTGGGTCAGGTCGTTGGTGCCCACGGAGAAGAAGTCCACCAGCTCTGCCAGCTCCTCGGCCATGAACACCGCCGCCGGGGTCTCAATCATGATGCCCAGCTCGGTGTCCGGGTTGAAGGGGATGCCCTCGGCCGTCAGCTCGTCCATCACCTTCTGGCAGGCACGGCGGCACTCCTTGACCTCCCACACGCTGGTGATCATGGGGAACATGATGGCCACCTTGCCGTAGGCGCTGGCCCGGTAGAGGGCGCGCAGCTGGGTGCGGAACACCTCGGGACGGTTGAGGCAGATGCGGATGGCCCGCAGGCCCATGGCCGGGTTCTCCTCCTTGTTGAGGTGGAAGTAGTCCACCTGCTTGTCGGCGCCGATGTCCAGGGTACGGATGACCACCCGCTTGCCCTTCATGGCCTCGGCCACCTGCTTATAGGCCCGGAACTGGGCCTCCTCGGTGGGATAGTCCTCGGTGGCCAGGTAGAGGAACTCGGAGCGGAACAGGCCCACGCCCTGGCCGTCGTTGGCCAGCACGGCGTGGATGTCCTCGGGGGAGCCGATGTTGCAGTAGACCATCATCTCCCGGCCGTCCAGAGTCACGTCCTTCTGGCCCACCATGCTGCGCATCAGCTCCCGCATCTCGGCCTGCTTCTGCTGACGGGCCTCCAGGCCGGCCAGAGTCTCCTCGTCCGGCTCAAAGACCAGCTGGCCGGTCTCGCCCACGATATAGGCCTCCTGGCCGTCCAGATCCTCGCTCAGGGCATCGCCCAGGCCGCACACAGCGGGGATACCCATGGTGCGGGCCAGAATGGCGGTGTGGCTGTTGCCGGAGCCGCCCTGGGTGGCAATGGCCAGAATCTTGCTCTTGTCCAGCTGGATGGTCTCGGAGGGGGCCAGGTCGTCGGCGGCCAGAATGACCGGAACCTCTGAGTTGATACCGCCCTCGGCCACGCCGGTGAGGATGTTCAGCAGCCGCCCGGTCACGTCCCGCACGTCGGCCGCCCGGGCCTGCATGTAGGGGTCGTCCATAGCGGCCAGCATGGCGGCGAACTGCTCCCCGGCCTGCTGGGCGGCGTACTCGGCGGTGTATCCCTCATCCAGCTGCTCGTCCATGGCGCCGGTGAAGTCCTCGTCCTCCAGGAACATGGCGTGGGTCTCAAACAGAATGGCGGCGTCGTCGCCGGCCTGGGCTCTGGCCTTCTCCGCCATGGCCTCCAGCTGCTCCATGGCCTGGGCTCTGGCGGCCTCCAGCCGCGCATGCTCCGCCGCCGGGTCCTGGGCCATCTGCTGCTCCACCACAGCGCTGACCCGGTGATAGAAGTAGATGGTGCCCTTCTCGATGCCCTTGGACACGCCCTGACCCTGTAAAATCTTCATGTACTAGCTCCCCTTTCCGTGAAAACCAAACCGCCCGCCGCCCCGATGGGACGGCGGGCGGAACGCTGTGCTTACAGATTGCTCTTGAAGAACTGCTCCATGGCAGCGATGGCGGCGTCCTCGGAGGCGCCCTCGGCGGTCACGGTGACGGAGTCGCCGGTCTTGACGCCCAGGCCCATCAGCTTCATCAGCTGGGTACCCTTCACGGTCTTGTCGCCCTTGGTGAGGGTGATCTCGGTGTCGGCGAACTCCTTGGCGGCCTTGACCAGCAGGCCGGCGGGACGGGCGTGAATGCCCAGGGGATCCTGAATTACATAAGTAAAGCTCTTCATAACAGCAAAACTCCTTTATTTTTGATATAGATTTTATTGCTTCGGAGCGGAAGACTCCGTATCAAACACGCGCTGAACGTGCATGGCCAGATAGCCGATCTCCACCTCATCCACCGGGTGACCCAGGGTGCGCTCCAGCTGACGGCAGATCTCCTCCGAGATGTCGAAAGCCCGGGGGCAGGACACCCGCATGATGTGGTTGACGTCCATACTCAGCCGCTCACCCTTCAGCAGCCGGGCGGCCATATACTTGATGTGGCTCATCAGATGGTTGTAGGAGAGAGAATTTACATCCAGCGTTACGCCGGCAGCCTGCTGGACCAGATCCACACAGGTGCGGATGATGGCCGCCGTCTGCATCGCCTGGGAGACCTGCATGGATTCCAGAGCGGAATGGATGTGCAGGGCGATGTAGCCCAGCTCGTCGTCGCTGAACCGGAGGCCGGTCTGCTCGGCAATCAGGTCTCCGCCCCGGCGGGCAACCTGAAACTCGTCGGGGAAGAGGGCCTTGATGTCCTGGGTCAGCGGGTTGCCGATGGGGGCGTTTTTCTGGATGCGCTGGGCAGCAAAGGCGATGTGGTCGGCCATGGGGATGAGGATGCTGGTGTCCACCTGGCCGAAGGTATTCTTGGCGTCCAGAATGATGGCGTTTGCGATATTCAGATAGAGCGGGTCGATGCGCTTGACCAGATCTCTGGGGTTGCCCCGGTCGCACTTCTGGGAGAGCTGATACACCGTGGCGTCGGGCGCAAAGTCCACCCGCTCACCCGGCTTGCGGCCGAAGCCTACACCCTTGCCCATCACCAGGTTCTCCAGGTTGTCCTCCTGATTGAGGGCCAGAACCGTGTTATGGTTGAGAATTTTTGTGATCCGGTACACACGCTCACGCTCCTACACAGATAACGCGCTTGTTTGTCAGGATTCGTAGATATCCAGAGCCAGCAGATCCTCGCCGGGCTTCACGTGTCCGGCCTTCAGCAGCCGCAGCGCCTGGTTGTCCTCCATGGAGGTGAAGAGCACCGGGGAGGACACGGAGGTGGCGTTCTCCCGGATGAAGTCCAGGTCGAACTCCAGCAGGCGGTCGCCCTTCTTCACCTGATCGCCCTCCTTGACCAGGGCGTGGAAGCCCTCGCCCTTGAGGGCCACGGTATTGATGCCCACGTGGATGAGCATTTCCACGCCGTCCTCCAGCTCCAGGCCGATGGCGTGGTTGGTGTCAAAGACAAAGCTGATGGTGGCGTCGCAAGGGGCGGTGACCACGCCCTCACAGGGGATGACGGTGGCGCCGTCGCCCATCATCTTCTCGGCAAAGGCCGGGTCGGGGGAGGCGGTGACGGGGGCGGACTCGCCGTGGAAGGGGCTGCCGATGACGATGGTCTTGACCAGCGCGCCATGGGCGGCGGGCGCCTCCGGGGCGGGTGCCTCAGTGGGAGCAGCCTCCACGGCGGGGGCGGCCTGCTGGGCAGTACCGCTGCGCAGGTAGTCTTCCAGATTGGCCTTGATGATATTCACCTGGGGGCCGTACACCACCTGCACGCCCTGGCCCTTCTGAACCACACCGGCCGCGCCGGTGGACTTCAGGATGGCCTGATCCACCTTGCTGCCGTCAATCACGGTGCAGCGCAGGCGGGTGGCGCAGCAGTCCACGTCCTTGATATTGGCAGCGCCGCCCAGGCCCTGGGCGATGGCGGCAGACACCTGGTCGCCGCTGCCGGTGCTCTCGCCGGACTTGCGTGCGTTGTAGTCGGCCTTGGTGTACAGCTTGGTCTCCTGATCGCCATCCTCACGGCCGGGGGTCTTGAAGTTGAACTTCTTGATGAGGAAGGAGAAGAGGAAGTAGTAGGCCAGGAAGAAGATGATGCCCAGGGGGATAATCAGCAGCCAGCTGGTCTTTTCGTTGCCCTGCAGGATGCCGAAGAGGGCCAGGTCGATGAAGCCGCCGGAGAAGGTGAGGCCAACGGTGATATTGAGAATGTGGCACAGCATGTAGGCCAGACCGGCGAAGACCGAGCTGATGACGAACAGCACAGGAGCCACGAACAGGAAGGAGAACTCCAGAGGCTCGGTGATGCCGGTGAGGATGGAGGTGAGAGCGGCGGAGAGGAGCAGGCCGCCCACCTGCTTTTTCCGCTCCGGCTTGGCGCAGCGGTACATGGCCAGAGCAGCTCCGGGGAAACCGAAGATATAGAGGACGAACTCACCGGTGAAGCACCAGGTGCCCGCGGTGGAGAAGTGGGTGACAGTGGGGTCGGCCAGCTGGGCAAAGAAGATGTTCTGGGCGCCAGCCACAACGGTACCGGCCACCTCCATGGTGCCGCCCACGGCGGTCTGCCAGAAGGGCAGGTAGAACACGTGGTGCAGGCCGAAGGGGATGAGCAGACGCTTAATCATGCCAAACAGGAAGGTGCCGAAGTAGCCGGAGCTGTAAACCAGCATACCCAGGGCGTTGATGCCCTCCTGGATGGGCTGCCAGATGAAGAACATGAGGATGCCCACCAGGGCGAAGACCAGGGTGCTGATGATGGGCACGAAACGGGTGCCGCCGAAGAAGGAGAGCACCTGGGGCATCTGGACTTTATAGAACCGGTTGTGGAGTGCGGCTACGCCCAGACCCACGATAATACCGCCGAAGGCGCCCATCTGCAGAGAGGTGATGCCCAGCACCGAGGTGGTGGAGCCCTCCAGCAGGCTTTCGGTGCCGCCGGTCAGGGTGATCATGGCGGAGATGGCCGAGTGCATCACCAGGAAGGAGACTGCGGCGGCCAGGGCGGCCACCTCTTTCTCCTGCCGGGCCATACCGATGGCCACGCCGATGGCGAAGATGAGGGGCAGATTATCAAAGATAACGCCGCCGCACTTACTCAGAACCGAGAAGATGAAGTAGGGGACGGTGCCGGGGCCCATGACACCCAGCAGATTGTAGGTGGCCAGGGTGGTCTCGTTGGTGAACGAGCTGCCCAGACCCAGCAGCAGTCCTGCCACCGGCAGGATGGCGATGGGGAGCATAAAGGACCTGCCCACCCGCTGCAGTACGCCAAAGAATTTTTCCCTCATTGTGTGTTACCTCCTAATCACATTTTGGCGCATTTGTGATTCGGTTCCTGCCGGCCGCTCTACGTGAAAAAAGCACTAACCGACAACTATTACATATCACGTTAACATGCATGCAATAGTATAAGGTTAGTGCCTGTTGCCAGTAACACACCTATATGGAACTCAGCTTGGCCAAAGCGTAGCATAGAGCCTGAAAAAAGTCAATCGCTCCGAAAATTTTTCAACTTAATGTACAAAAAAGGCGTGCTCAACTTGTCTAAAACGCGAGGCGGACAGAAAGTAAAAACCGGAAGGCCTTCCCAGAGGGAAAGGCCTTCCGGTTACAGCCGCCTGTGGGCATACCAGGCGGTCCATACCAGGAGAACAGCCATGGCAGCCAGTGTGAGTGCCACGGTCCCGTTGAACACGGCGAGGCAGAGCTCCCAGGGTGCGGGGGAGGACTCGATGAGGGAACCGGGGGCGGCGCCCTGCATCAGGTTGGAGTTGACCAGTGTGTAGCACAGGTTTTTTACCGCCATACGGAGCAGCCGCTGTCCGGCGGGAGACTGGTAATCGGTGGCATTGAGAGGGGAACCGGAGGAGGTGGACATGAGCAGGTCGCATCCGGCCTGGAGGAGCCGGTCCACCTGAGCGTCGCTGCCGCTCAGGTGCATATCGGAGATAATGGTCCCCTGGAAGCCCCACTCCCCACGGACCACACCGGTGAGCAGGGCCGGATTGGCCGCTGACCACAGGGGGCCCACGGCACAGTCTCCGGCCATGAGAAAGTCCCCGGCCCGCATGGTACGGATATGTGTGACGCCGTCCTCCTCGCCGATATAGCGGATGGTCTTGCGGGCGGTTTTGAGGGCAATTTCATAGGGGCGCAGGTAGATCTCCCGCAGTGCCTGTTCGGTGAGCCAGACGCAGGTGTGGGGGTTCTTGTGGGCCTCAGTGTCCATGAGGACGAAGTGCTTGGCCGCGCAGCTCAGGCCCGCATCCCCGGCACCCGAGATCACCTGTGCTCCCAGCATGCCGGAGAGCAGAGGGTCCTCACTGAAGTACTCGGAAGCCCGACCGCCGAAGGGGGAGCGATGGATATTCAGCCCGGGCGCATACCAGCCGTTGATATCGGAGAGCAGAGCCTCCTGGCCCACCATATAGCCGAAGTCATACATCAGTGCCTGATTCCATGTGGCGGCCATCACCGGCGCGGCGGGGTAGCCGCACACATCTTTGATCCAGTTCTGACCGTTGACGTCGGCCAGGGTGAGGCCCTGGGGGCCATCGTGCTCCACCGACTCCGGCTTGCCGATATCGGAGAGGGCGCCGGTGCCATAGGCGTCCTGAAAGAGACACAGCCGCAGCTCCTCCGGGTTGTCATAGGTGATCTGGTACAGAAGCAGAATCCACATGGGATCCCAGTAGCGCTTACCCCGCAGGTCGGCAAGCACCAGACCGTTATCCGCGCCTGAGGCTGGGATGGGAAGGGAACTCTTGTCCTCCAGGCTGTCAGCGGCGGGCCTGGTGGTGTCAGCGGCGGCAATCCACCCGGCCACCTTGTCCGACGCTACCCGGTCAGCGTCAGCAGGGGCTGTGGGCTGTGTGCCATCCCAGTCAGCCCGGGAGAGACGTACCGCGCTGCTGACGTCAGGGTCGGACATATAGGAATTGAGCTGCTCAAACTGATTCACTGCGGCCTGACCGGAATTGGCGGGCAGAGGCAGGGGCTGCCCGCTGTCATCCAGCTCTGCCTGGGCGTCCAGCTCGGACTGGCGGGGATTGCTGTTGTCATACCAGATGGTGTCCTGTACCGTGGCGGTACGGCTGTCCAGTATATCGTGGGAGTTGGCGCGGATGGAGATCGTGTATGCCCCATCCTCCAGCATGTAGCAGCCGGTGGTGCCGTCGCCGTTGTCCCGGGTATAGCAGTAGGAGGCCATGTCCTCCTTGGCAAAGGAGAGGGAGATGTCCTCATACTCCCCCGGAGCAAGCAGATCTGTCTTGGCGAATTGGATGAGCACCGCCGTGGATTTCTCGATGGCGTAGGCCTGATCCAGGTCGGTATAGGGCGGAGTGAAGTAGACCTGTACCACCTCCTTCCCGGAATACCGGGTACCGGTGTTGGTTACCCGGACGGTGAGGGAGATATCATCGCCTCCGTCGCTGAAGCCCACAATCTCCTGGGAGAAGGTGGTGTAGCTCAGACCGTACCCGAAGGGATAGAGAACGCCGGAGGTGCGGTTGTCGTAATCCTTCAGAAAGCCGGTGTCCCAGGCGGTCTCGTAGTACCGGTAGCCCAGGTAGATGCCCTCCTCATACTCACGGAAGGGCGGGCAAACGTTCTCGTTCCAACTGTCCCTGATGATCAGGGTGGTGAAGGCGTTGGTGTAGACAAAACGGTCGGAGCCGTCGTCCTGGTTTGCAAAGGTGGGGGCCTGGGTAAAGTCGGAATCCCACAGGTCGGGCAGTCGCCCGGAGGGGTTCACCTGGCCGGAGAGAATCCGCCCCAGGGATTCATAGCCGGTGCTGCCTGCGCCCCCCAGCCAGATGATAGCGTCAATGGCCAAGTCATCCTCCAGCTGGGCCACCTCCATGGGAGAGGAAGTGGCAAGAACCACAATGACGCTCTCACAGTGGGCCTTGGCAAAGGAGAGCATATCCTGTTCGGAGGCGGTGAGTGAGAGCATATGAGGCGTGCCATCATCATAGGCCGAGGTGGAGGCGTCGCAGTCCTCACCGGTCTGGCGGCCGAGAAACACCACGCCTACCGTACCAGCGCAGGTGTCTCCCAGCTCACCATAGACGGAGGCAGAAAACTCATAGAGGGTGTTCTCCTCCACCTCGCCTTTGAGGGGCGTGGCGGCGATCAGATTGGAGTTGTCAGCCGGAGACTCAGCGGCATTGGCGGCCTGAGAGAGCCGTTTCTCCAGGACGGTGTTAAAGGAGGAAAAGGCACTGTGCAGCCCCTGAGCGGGAGTGATGGTGTGTTCCTCGTCGGAGCCGATGGCGGAGGAGCCGCTGCCGCCATAGTAGGGCAGGTAATACCGCAGGCCCATCGGTGAGAGAATAGCGCTGTCCGAGAGGGGGAGCAGGCCGTTGTTTTTCAGCAGCACAATGCCCTCATCGCTGATTTGCAGCGACACCGCCCGGGCGGCCTCCAGAGCCTCCGCCTTGGAGGAATACGCCTGGACATAGTAGTCCGCAGCCAGATCCTCCGACTGCTCCAGGGGACGCACCGTCCGTCCGCCCCGGCCGAACAGGCCGTTGAGGGTGGAGGCGTTGGCGTACATACCGGCAGTCAGGGTACAGGAGAGGGCCAGCAGCAGGGCCATGATGGGCAGCAGGGTACGGCGCAGCCTGCGGATGCCGGATTTTGTCAGGTTTTTCATGGCAGTGCCTCCCTGATGAACTGCCGCCCCTCCGTTCAGATGGCCTGTCCGCCGCTAGAGAGAGGCAGGAGAATGTTGAGGTTAAAAATCTGGTCCCGGGCGTCGAAAGAGATGGTGCCACCGTACTTCTCCACAATCATTACCATGCTCTTGACGCCGAAGCCGTGGTAATTCTTGTCCTCCTTGCTGGTGACGGGAAGGCCATGCTCCATGCGGACGTCACCGCTGTAATAGTTGTGGGAGTTGATGGACAGCAGCTCACCTTCCGCCCGGATGGTGACGCCGATGACCCGCTTGTCCTGCTCCAACTGGATGACGGTCTGGATGGCGTTGTCCAGCATGTTGCCGAAGAGGGAGTAGATATCTGAGCCGCTCATAAAGCTCAGCTTCTCGCCATCAGCCATATAGCTGATGAAAATGCCGTTCTTCTGGCAGTACAGGCTCTTTTCCGCCAGGATGATGTCCAGGGCCTGGTTGCCCGTCTTGACGATGGAATCGTAGATGGAGATGGTCTCCTCCATCTCACGCAGGGCAGCGGGGTCAATGGCAGCCTGCTTGCTGATGGTGTGGATCTGGTGCTTCATGTCGTGGCATTTCATATTGATGAGGTCGATGGTCTCTTTGGAAATCTGATATTGCCTCTGCTCCTGGCGCCACATCTGGTTGACGACTGCCAGCTCGTCCTCCAGGGACTTGCTGAGCAGCAGGCTGAACTGAATAACCAGAACAGAGATGCTGCAGATGATGTTGGTCAGGGAGCCGGACAGATAGTACACCAGGTCCAGACTCTCATATTTCCGGTATACCACAAAGGCGTTCAGGATGATTTCCACCAGCAGAATAAGCACCAGCAGAGCCAGCAGGGCAGGACTTTTGATGGTGATGGCCTCATCTTTCCGCAGGCGGCGGCCAAAGATGTGGTACAGGCACCAGTACACCAGGCCGTAGACCTCCACAAAAATAAGGGCGGAGAAGGGGCTGATATCCACGGCGCTGTCGCTGTAAAACTGGGCGGCGTGTTCAAAACCGCCCAGGGTGGTGGCCAGATCATAGCACACCGAGGCCAGGTGCTGGAGGGTGTATCCAGCCGCGGTGCAGAACAGGCAGGCCCGCCAGCTGATGTCGTAGCAGAACTTGGACAGCAGAATGGACAGCAGGAAGAACAGGGAGAACATGAGGGAACTGTACACAGCAGTGTAGCTGAGGATGGGGAACGCCGCTACTATCAGGAACATGATCGCCGTACCGGCAGCCATACGGATGGGAAATCCGGGGCGCTTTTTCTGCCGGAAGAGGAACAGTGCCTCTGCAATAAGCAGCGCAGCGGTAAATACCAGCTTATAGAGAAAGAGGTTGGTGATTTGAAACATTATATCCCACCGCCCAGATAGTCGTTGAGAGCCTGAACAAAGGCCTTCCGCCGGGGACGGCTGATTTGAAGCTCATCCCCATCCACCACGGCAGTATAGCCCCGAATGGCCTGGACGTAGTTCAGGTTCACCAGATAGCAGCTGTTACACCGGACAAACATGGGGCTGTTGAGAGCGGCCTCCGCGTCCTTCAGGTTGCCGTAGGCTCGGATGGGACCATCGGTGGTGTGGTAGACCATGTTATGGCCGGAGATCTCGATGTACTTAATCTGCGAGGCGGACAGGCGGAGCATCTGATCCGACAGGGAGATGACAATCTCAGTGTCCCGGCGGCTGGTCAGCTTGTTGAGGGCCCGCTGGAGCTTCAGGGAGAAGTTGGAATAGCTCACCGGCTTGACCACGAAGTCAAAAGCGTCCACCTCGTAGCCCTTGACGGCGAACTGGGCCATATTGGTGACAAAAATCAGCGTCACAGACTTGTCCAGCTCCCGCAACCGGGCAGCGGCCTCCATACCAGTCATTTTAGGCAGGCCAATGTCCATGAGCACCAGATCGTAGATTGGACGGTATTTGCTCAAAAATTCCTCACCGCTGGTAAAATAGCTCACCTTGAAGGGGACGCCCCGTTCCTCGGTATAGCGGGCAAAGTGCCTGCGCAGGGTCTCGGCCTCCGCTGCACTATCCTCCACCACAGCCACACTTCTCATCGTCTTTCTCTCCACTTCTCTCAACACTCCCAACCAATTCCGGGCAATCTCTTTTATGTTGCTATTATAGCACAGACCACGCCTGCGCGTACGGCGGTGGAATCTGGAAACAGGGGAACAATCCAGTTTTTGCCCGTGTTGTGTACACCGTGCCCGTTCTCATATGTAATTATAAATAAAAAAGAGGCAAATGTCGCCCCTTGGAATGTGCAATTTATGTGGTGGGAATGACAGTCTGCGTGATTTGCTGGAATTGTGGACTTCTGTCGTGTTATAGTGCAGTCACGGAAGCTGAGGCGGGCGGCCGGCGCGCAATTCCCGGGAGAAGCCCCTCGCCCCGGAGAGACGGAATTTGTGTGATTGGAAAGGAGAACAAGAATGAAAGACTACGCGAAGAAAGCGGCGGCTGTCCTTCTTGCGGGCACCATGCTGTTAGGCACGATGAGTGCCTGTACACAGGATACCCCCACTGGCAGCGGCAGCCCTGCCCCTACTGGCAGCGGCGCGCAGCCCACTGGTGAATATCCGATTACCCCTGAGGAACTGGGCTCTGGTGAGGTGAAGTGGTCCGAAGAGGAGACCGATGACGGCTGGATGAAGGTCACCAACGAGGGCGGCGAGACCCTGGGCTACTCCCCCGACTCCGGCGTCAGCCTGATTCAGGTGGACGGCTATGCCTTCAAGGATCTGAATAAGAATGGTCAGCTGGATGCCTATGAGGACTGGCGGCTGGATGATACAACCCGTGCGACGGAACTGGCCAATATGCTTTCCGGCGAGGAAATTGCACCCCTCATGACCCATGGCGGCTGGAGCTCCTTTGGTAGTAAGATAGAGGGAAGCGATCTTGAGTATATTGAAGCAGGAGGCCGCGCGGGAACTACTCGCTCTGCTGCAATGGAAGGGAATACTGCAATGGCAGCAGACTGGACAAATGCGCTCCAGGCATTGTGTGAGGCAACCGGTGACTATGGCATTCCAGCGACCATCAGCACCGATCCTACCACAATTTCCGGCATTATCGGTCAGAATGCAGTTGCTGCCACGATGGATATGGATCTGGTGCACGAGCTTGCAGCTGAGTCCTCCAAGCAGTACCGTGCAGTAGGCATTACCATGCTGCTGGGACCGCAGATTGACCTTGCATCCAATCCTACCTGGTGGCGGACCAGCGGAACATATAGCGAGGATCCTGCGCTGAACCGTGATCTGGCGGCGGCATTTATCGACGGTATGCAGTCCACCTTTGATGAGAGCGGCAATGATCTTGGATGGGGCGAAGACAGCGTGGTTGCCATTGTGAAGCACTTTGCGGCGACTGGTGCGTCTGAGGGCGGCCGCGATGACCATTCCAATACGGGTAAGTACATGGTATTCCCTGGAGACAATTATGAGGCGCATCTTATCCCCTTCTTTGACGGAGCCTTTGAACTGCCTGGTCTGACAGAAACTGCAGCCGGCTTGATGCCCAGCTATGGTATTCCTTATAGTGAGGACGGTTCGCTGGGCGAGTTTGTGGGTAACGCCTTTAATGAAAATACCCTGAATCTGCTTCGTGACAATGGATACGACGGATTTATCCTTACGGATTGGGGTATTACAGAAGATGGCCGTTCCTATGGCGTGGATGACCTGACGGTTGCGGAGAGATTTGCCGCTCTCTTTAAAGTCGGCAATGACCAGATTGGTGGAACCAGCGATATTACCAACGCAATAGAGGGGTATAAGCTCCTGGCTGAGGACATGGGTGAGGAGGAAGCGCTGGCTCACGTCCGCAATTCTGCCCGTCGCTTCTTTACAATCCAGATGCAGGTTGGCCTGTTTGAGAATCCCTATGTCTCCAAGGAAGAGGCAGTGGCCAGCGTCTATACAGAGGATGCGTATGCCTATGGACGGGAGACTCAGGAGCAGTCCATTGTTATGCTGAAGAATTCGGACAATACCATTCACGAGTATGACGCATCTGCCGAAAAGCCCACAGTTTATATTCCCTACGTATACCAGCAGAGCGGAAGCAAGCGTCTGGGCTATACCTGGAGCTGCAAGCCTTCTGTGGACCTTGAGCTTGCCAGCCAGTATTACAATGTTGTAACTGACACTGTCGGAGAGCCCTCCGGAACGGATGAGGACGGTGAGCCGATGTATCTGGCGAGCGATATTATCCGTGCCAGTGCGGAGGAGATTGCAGCGTGTGACTATGCTATTGTCAGCATGAAAGCGCCATTTGTCCAGTCCACCTACGATGAAGAAACTGGCCAGTGGCTCCCCGCCTCTATTCAGTACGAGCAGTACACTGCGGATTCTGACTCCGTACGTAAGGAATCCATCGCGGGAGATATGATTACACAGGAAATTAATACTGGCGATTATGGCATTGTTACACAGGAAGTAAAGGAAAACAGATCTTACTATGGAAACACTGCTGCGCTTCCGAATGAGTATAGTGACTACGAGACATTGCAGTATGTAGACAGTGTTGTGTCTGAGGACTGTAAAGTAATTGTTGTCATGTCCGCTAAGGGGCCTATGGTTTGGTCTGAGGTTGAGCCCATGGCTGATGCAATTCTGCTCTGGTTTAATGGCTACGAAGGTGCTGTCTTTGACCCCGATTGGTTCCAGCCTGAGGCTATCATGAATGTCATTACCGGCCAGGTAGAGCCCAGCGCACTGCTGCCTTTCCAGCAGCCTGCCAGCATGGAGGCCGTGGAGGCCCAGAACGAGGATGTCCCCCGCGATGTGGAGTGCTATGTAGACTCTGACGGAAATGCTTATGACTTTGCTTTTGGCATGAACTGGTCTGGTGTAATTTCCGATGAACGCACGGAGACATACAGCGCTGAGCCGCTGACTACGACTGCGGCTGAACTGGTAAAGTGACAGACAAGATAAAAGCTGATCCTGCAAAAGTTCAAAGACCCTCTTTGAACAGCTACCCCGCCTGAACTTGCGGAAATATGAGCAGAGGGGAGCGGTTCCGCCGCCTCCCTCTGCTCTTTTTATGCCCTGAACGCTTTCACAAAAAGGAGGAAAGCACAATTTATGGGAAAAAAACGCGTAAAAAAGAAGATGAGCAACAAAAAATTTGCCGCTATCTGGACGGTGGCGCTGGCTCTGGTGCTGGCTCTGGCCGTGGCGGTGAACATCCTGACCAGTATCTTCAAAGGCTATGTAGACCTGTACCTGGGCGGAGGCGATATTATCATCACCAAGACCGAGGGCTCGGAGGACTGGGAGAGCGAGTATTATACCCTGGACTACGAGTCTACCCAGGACGTGCAGGCGGCGGCCGACGCCCTGGTGGAGGAGATTGAGAGCGAGGGCATCGTACTGCTGAAGAACAACGGCGCCCTGCCTCTGGCCACCCCTGCCAAGGTGACTCTGCTGGGCCGTGACGCCGCCGACCCGGTGTACGGTGGCTCCGGTTCCGGCTCGGTGGACCTGAGCTCGGTGGTGGACCTGCGCGCCGGTTTGGAGCAGGCCGGGTATGAGATCAACGACACGGTCTACGCCATCCTCAGCAGCTATGCCTCCTACAAGGAAGAGCTGACGGCCCTGGGCGCCAGCCGGGTCTACGACCACCCCAAGGGCATCATCACCATGGACGATCCATCTACCTCCACCTATTACATCGGTGAGATGCCGGTGGAGAACTACACCGCTGACGCTATTTCCAGCTTCTCTTCCTACGGCGATGCCGCCATCGTGGTCATCGGTCGGGGCGGCGGCGAGGGTGGCGACCTGACCCAGGACATGGAGGGCTGGGACGACAACTATATGGACGGCCAGCACCAGCTGGAGCTCAACCAGGACGAGAAGGACATGCTGGCCCTGGCGGAGGAACACTTTGACAAGGTCATTGTCCTCATCAACGCCTCTACCTCCATGGAGCTGGGCGTGCTGGAGGATGACGAGAATGTGGATGCCATTCTCTGGGTGGGCTCCCCCGGCCAGACCGGCTTTAACGCCGTGGGCGACGTGCTCTCCGGCGCGGTGAATCCCTCGGGCCGGACCGTGGACATCTACCCCGCCGACTTCACCCAGGACCCCACCTTCGTCAACTTCGGCCACTACCAGTATGAGAATATTAGCGCTTCCAACGTCAGCGGCGTGGGTACCTTCGTCCAGTACGAGGAGGGCATCTACGTGGGTTACCGCTACTACGAGACCGCCGCTGTGGAGGGCTTCATCGACTACGACGAAGCCGTGGTATACCCCTTTGGCTACGGCCTGAGCTATACCACTTTTGACTGGGCCATCTCTAACCAGGAGCTGGGCGGCGTGGACGGCAATATCACCGTGGAGGTCACCGTCACCAACACCGGCTCTGTGGCGGGCAAGGACGTGGTGGAGCTCTACTACTCCGCGCCTTACTATGCCGACCGGGGTATTGAGAAGTCCAGCGTGGTGCTGGGGGCTTTCGCCAAGACCGGTGTCATTGAGCCCGGACAGAGTGAGACTGTCACCCTGACCCTGGCCGTGGAGGACATGGCCTCCTACGACTACAAGACGGAGAAAGTCTATGTGCTGGACGAGGGCGAGTACCTCATCACTCTCCAGACCGACTCCCACACCGTCAAGGAGGGCTGTGAGCCCATCTCTTATACCGTCAGCGGCAAACAGGTGTACAGCGGCGACAATCACCGCGCCTCCGACTATTCCGCCGTCACCAACCAGTTTGACGATGTGTCCGCCATGTTCACCGATACTCCCACCGAGGGATATGCCCTGAACATGAGCCGCTCCGACTTTGCCGGCACCTTCCCCACCGCGCCTACCGGCGCGGATATGACCGCCAGCGACGCCGTCATTGAGGGCTATCAGGTCTACAAGGCAGCCGACCATGAGGACCCGGAGGCGGAAGAGCCCACCACCGGTGCGGACAACGGTCTGTCCCTCATCGACCTGAGGGGGCTGCCCTACGACGATCCCTCCTGGGACCTGCTGTTGGACCAGCTGGAGGAGAAGGACATGGTCAAGCTGGTGCTCAACGGCATGTATGCCACGGTGGAGATGTCCTCCATCGGCAAGCCCGCTACCGAGGACTATGACGGCCCCGCCGGCATCAACTCCTACATGACCTCCCTCAGCTGTACCTCCTACCCCTCCGAGGTGGTCATTGCCTCCACCTGGAACGCCGACCTGGCTTACAGGATGGGCGTGATGGTGGGCAACGAGGCCATTGACAACGGCGTCACCGGCTGGTACGCCCCCGCCATGAACATCCACCGCAGTCCCTTCGGCGGCCGCAACTTTGAGTACTACTCCGAGGACCCCTTCCTCTCCGGCGTGATGGGGGCTGCCACCGTGTCGGGCGCCAGCAGCAAGGGCGTCTACTGCACCATCAAGCACTTCGCCGTCAACGACCAGGAGACCAACCGGGTCAACAACGGCGTCAGCTCCTGGGTCAACGAGCAGGCCATGCGGGAGATCTATCTCAAACCCTTCGAGTATACCGTGAAGAACGCCAAGCAGACTGTGAATTATATCTCCGACGAGCTGGGCACCATGTCCCAGCAGGAGATGGCGGGCTGCACCGCGGTGATGAGTTCCTACAACCGGCTGGGCGCCACCTGGGCCGGCGGCTCGGAGGCTCTGATGCAGACCGTACTCCGGGATGAGTGGGGCTTTGAGGGCCTGGCCATCACCGACTTTGACCTCTACGAGTACATGTATCCCGACCAGGCCATTGCCGCGGGCACCGACCTGATTCTCTCCACCGACGCCATGAAGAGCATGGAGGACACCTCCAGCCCCACGGCGCTGAACAACCTCCGCAAGTCCTGCCACAACATCCTCTACGCTGTGGTCCACTCCAATGCCATGAACGGCATCGTCCCCGGCACCATCATCTCCTATACCGCTGCCCCCTGGGAGAGCGGGCTGATGATTGCCAACTGCGTGGTAGCCGTCCTGCTGGCGGCCGGCGTCATCTGGATGATTGTCCGGATTAAGCGGAACAAGACGTGAGAAAAACGAAAAGAGGAGCGCCTGCACAGCAGGCGCTCCTCTTTTTATTTTATTGGTGTTAGCCAAAGATGGAGAACTTGACGATGAGACCGGAGAACACGATGGACACGGTGGAGCAGAGCTTGATGAGGATGTTGAGGGAGGGGCCGGAGGTGTCCTTGAAGGGGTCGCCCACGGTATCGCCGATGACGGCAGCTTTGTGGCAGTCGGAACCCTTACCGCCGTGAGTGCCGCTCTCGATGTACTTCTTGGCGTTGTCCCAGGCGCCGCCGGCGTTGGACATGAACACGGCCACCACGAAGCCGGTGACGGTGACGCCGCCCAGCAGGCCCACAACGGCCTCAGCGCCCAGAATCAGGCCGGTGACAACAGGCACCACGATGGCCAGCAGGGAGGGGGCAACCATCTCATGCAGGGCGCCGCGGGTGCACAGGTCCACGCAGGAGGCGTAGTCGGGGTCAGCCTTGCCCTCCATGATGCCGGCGATCTCCTTGAACTGGCGGCGGACCTCCACCACGATGGACTGGGCGGCACGCTGCACACCGCTCATGGTGAGGGCGGCAAAGACGAAGGTCAGCATAGCGCCGATGAAGATGCCCACCAGCACGGCGGGGTTGGTGAGGGACAGGTCCAGCACGCGGCCATTGCCCAGGGTGGACAGCTTGACGTTAACCACGTCCACATAGCTGACCAGCAGGGCCAGAGCGGTGAGGGCGGCGGAACCGATGGCGAAGCCCTTGCCGGTGGCGGCAGTGGTGTTGCCCAGGGAGTCCAGAGCGTCGGTACGGGTACGGACCTCAGCGCCCAGGCCGCTCATCTCGGCGATGCCGCCGGCGTTGTCGGCCACGGGGCCGTAGGCGTCGGTGGCCAGGGTGATGCCCAGGGTGGACAGCATGCCAACGGCGGCGATGCCGATGCCGTACAGGCCCTTGCTGAACAGGGCAGCATAGTCAGGGCTGTTGGTGGACAGAGTGCCGCCGGAGGCCAGGAAGGCCACGATAACGGCGATGGAGATGATGATGATGGGGGCGGCGGTGGACACCATGCCCAGAGAGATACCGCCGATGATGGTGGTGGCGGCGCCGGTCTCGGTGGAGTTGGCCAGGTTCTGGGTGGGCTTATAGGTGTCGGAGGTGTAGTACTCGGTGAAGTAGCCGATGGCGCAGCCGCCGATCAGACCGGCCAGGATGGCGATGTAGGGACCCCAGGAGCCCATGAGCCAGTAGGTGAGGGGGGCGGCAACCACGGCAGCCAGGATAGCGGCGGTGTAGGTGCCCTTGCGGAGGGTAGCCAGCAGGGAGCGCTGGTCGGCGTTCTCCTTGGTGCGGATGAGGAAGGAGCCGATAACAGAGCACACCACGCCAACCACGGCCACCAGCAGAGGCAGCAGCATGGCGTTCCAGGTCAGGTCACCGCCGGCGTAGGCGGCAGCGCCCAGGGCAAAGGTGGCCAGGATGGAGCCAACATAGGACTCGTACAGGTCGGCGCCCATGCCGGCCACGTCGCCCACGTTGTCGCCCACGTTGTCGGCGATGGTGGCGGGGTTGCGGGGGTCATCCTCGGGGATGCCGGCCTCAACCTTGCCCACCAGGTCGGCGCCCACGTCGGCGGCCTTAGTGAAAATGCCGCCGCCCACACGGGCAAACAGAGCCATAAAGGAGGCACCCATGCCGAACATGACCATGGTGGAGGCGATCTGAGCGGCCTCAAAGTGGGCGATGTACTTGAGAATGTGGAACCAGACGGAGATATCAAACAGGCCCAGGCCCACCACAGTGAAGCCCATAACCGCGCCGGAGGAGAAAGCCACGTTCAGGCCCCGGTTCAGGCTCTCGTGGGCGGCGTTGGCGGTGCGGGCGTTGGAGCTGGTAGCAATCTTCATGCCGATGAAGCCGGCCAGGGCGGAGTAGATACCGCCGGTGAGGAAGGCAAAGGGGATGAACCAGTTGTCCAGCAGATGGGTCGCAGCCAGGACCAGCAGGATGACAAATACCACGGCGAAGATCTTGGCCACGGTGGTGTACTGCCGCTTCAGATAGGCATTGGCGCCCTTGCGGATGGAGGCGGCGATCTTTTTCATCAGGTCAGTGCCTTCTGAAAAACGGAGCACCTTCCGCGCCTGGAAAACAGCAAAGAGCAGCGCTATGGCAGCGCCAAGAAGGCCCAGCCAGAAGAGATTCTGTACGTCCAAAATTCCCACTCCTTTACATATTAGGGAAGCCAAAGAAAAAATAATGGTTGGCTTAAGCGAGTGACAACATCATTAGATTCGACCTTCCCTTTGCTGATGACACATTAATCTTACCATAATCAGTTCATTTTGCAAGGAGTTATTTACAAAAAGTAAGGGGGGTAAAAACGCTTTCAATAAAATCAATAAAATAATAAGGTTTGCAAAAGAAATTTATGACGAAAATCACCAAACAGAACTTGCCTACATTAAAAATTTTTGAGAGCGAAGAAAAAGTAGATTTGTAATCATGCGAAAGAAAAAATATGAGCGGCAAAGAGGAAAAGACTGTGGGAACTGACGAGTTAGATAAAAATTTGACAAAAAGCTGGGGATGAAAAAAGAAAAACGCTTTGTTTGTGCAAAAAAAGCGTTTCAAATTGGCACTTTGCAAAACGCAAGGGTGAAAAATGGTGCTTGCAGAAAAAAAGAGTGCGTGATATGATTTCATCAAATTAGTACGACAGTACTAAAATGAAAGGAGCATTCTGCCATGAACAAGAAATGGATTTCCGCATGCGCCGCCGCCGCACTGCTGCTGAGCACGGCGTCCTGCGCTGCGCCCGCAGCTGAGGAGAGCACTCAGCCCTCTGCCAGCAGTTCCGCAGCCCAGAGTGAGACCCTGACCGGCCAGGGCCAGGGCTTCGGCGGCGTCATCACTGCCACCCTGACGGTGGAGGACGGCGTCATTACTGCCGCCAGCTTTGACGGCCCCGACGAGACCGCCGAAATCGGCGGCGCCGCCCTGGAGGAGCTGGCGGAGCAGGTGGTGGCCGCCAATGGCGCTGAGATTGACGGCGTGTCCGGTGCCACCTACACCAGCGACGGCTGCCGCGCCGCTGTGCTCAACGCTCTGGACCCGGAGGCCAATCCCTTTGAGGCCGAGAGCGGCGACGAGGGCGGGGAGACTGCCTCCTACCCCACCGGCGCCGAGCCCGTGGAGATTCCCAGCGACCGCAAGATTGTCAGCGCCACCACCTACGGCATCTACACCAAGGACGTGACCTCCGCTCAGGACTGCGTCATCAAGGCCACCCTCTACTGGGATCTGGACAACAATCAGGCCTATGCGGTGCAGTTCTATGAGCCCATGCTGCCCTGGGACGACAACGGCGCCGCCGGCGGCTGGGGCAACATGACCGACGAGGCGGTCATCTCCGCGCTGGGTGAGGACGGCCTTATCACCTTCACCTCCGGTGAGACCGAGTGTAACTTTGCCAAGTACATCCAGAACGGCGATGTGGTGTGGACCGGCGAGCTGGGCAGCGACCCCGCCTGCGAGGTGGCCGTGGTCTACTCCGCCGACATTGACGGCCAGACCGTGAAGATGAACGACTATGTGGCCACTGAGGAGGGCGGCAAGTGGTATGTGGACGCCTCCGCAGAGCCTGCCTACATCCTCAAGAGCGCCCAGAGCGTCACCGGCGCCGACGACGAAAACGTGGCCATGACCTATCAAATCACCGCCAAGGGGACCAACGGCCACGGCACTGATTTCTGGCCCAGCCCCATCACCTTCCCCGGCAATATGCAGGCCATCAAGGACTTTGTGCTGGAGAACGGCTTTGACTACGACTATTACGCCGACGGTGGTATGACCCAGAACGACGAGGGCTATTGGCAGACTCCTGACGCTGTCTCCGGCGCCACCCTGGCCGAGACGCCCACCTATCTGGACATGCTCAAGACCCTCTATGAGCGCATCCAGAACGGTGACTACGTGGAAGAAAATTAAAAGGCAAGATAAAAAGGAGCGGTCCGCAGCATGCTGCTGCGGACCGCTCCTTTTATTTTACAGAGATATCAGTCCTCCGCCCGCTGTGTCAGGGCGTCGTAGGCCGCCTGACCGGCAGGGGTCAGATAGGGGATGAGAACCGCCCACTGGGTTTCCATCATCTCCGAAACTGAGATGAAATAGGAGGCGGGCCAGGTGGCGTTGTGCTGGGCCCAGCCGGTGTGGGCCAGCATGAGCAGGCGGGTTACCTGCTCCAGACGGCTGCCGCTCAGCGCGGGGACAAACAGGCCCAGCTCCGTGCATCCGGCAATGGTGTCCCGCAGGACGGCAAACAGAGCATCCACGCTGGCAGCGTGACGGGTCTGGAGAGAGGGGACCGAGCTGTACAGCGCCGGGTCGTTGAAGTAGAAGGGAGTCTCAAAAAAGGACTCCAGCATCCGCTCCAGCAGGTGATTGAGCCCGGGCAGACCGGACTCAGGCTCGGCGGGCATGGTGCCCAGCTCAGCGTCCATAATGGCCTCTATCAGCAGCTCTTTGTGGGGGTAGTGGTAGGTCAGATTGCCCACGCTGATACCCAGCGCATCGGCAATGTTGCGCATGGAGACTGCACGATAGCCGCGCTCATTGAAGAGATCACGGGCGGTATTCCGGATAAGCTCCTTGGTGGTTTTCATGGCTGTCATCCTCCGGAGGTTGGGATCCAGGCGGGGTTAGACCTTTGCCGGGGAAAACGGGAAGGGCGTGCTCAGGAGCGGCTCCAGGCGCTCTTGCTGAAGAGAACCAGGATGGGGAGCAGCTCCAGACGGCCGATGATCATGCACAGGGTGAGCACCAGCTTGGACAGAAGGGAGAAGGAGGAGTAGTTGCCCATGGGGCCCACCAGCTCAAGGCCGGGGCCCACGTTGCCGATGCAGGAGACCACGGCGGTAAAGGTGGTACCAAAGGAGAAATTGTCCAGGGCCACCACCAGCCCGGCGGCCAGGACAACAAGCATGTACGCGGCGAAGAAGAGGAGGATGGAGCGCAGGGTGTCTTCCGGCAGCACCTTGCCGTCCAGCTTGACCACATTGACGGAGCGGGGGTGGATCACCTGATTAATCTCCCGGCGGATGCATTTGAAGAGCACCAGCACCCGGGAACATTTGAGGGCGCCGCCGGTGGAGCCGGCGCAGGCGCCAATGAACATGAGGATGACGATCAGGAAGCGGGAGAACTCCGGCCACAGGTCAAAGTCCACGCTGGAGAAGCCGGTGGTGGAGATGATAGTGGACACCTGGAAGGCGGCGGCGCGGACGGTGTCCCCCAGGGATGTAAAGTAGCCTCCGGTAAACCACAGATTACATGTAATCAGCACAGTGCTGACGATCACCACGCCCATAAAGAAGCGGAATTCGTCACTGCGGAGGGCCTGACGGATTTTTCCGCACAGGATCAGGAAATAGAAGGCGAAGTTGATGGAAAAGAGCAGCATAAACACGGTGAGGACAATTTCGGCGGCGGGATTGCCATAAGCGCCGATGGAAGTGTTGCGCACCGAGAAGCCTCCAGTGCCCGCCACAGCGAAGGCGTTGACGATGCAGTCAAACCACTCCATGCCGGTGAGGCGGAGACATAGAATTTGAATGGCGGTCATGGCACAGTAAATGCCGTAGAGAATTTTGGAGGACTGGCTGGTCTTGGGTACCAGCTTGCTCACCACCGGTCCGGGGCTCTCCGCCTTCATCAGGTGGAGGGTGCGGCTGCCCAGCGAGGGCATCAGGGCGATGGTGAGGATGAGCACGCCCATGCCGCCCAAAAAGTGGATGAAGGAGCGCCAGAACAAGATGCCCTTGGGCAGGTTTTCCACCGCCGGAAGGATGGAGGCGCCGGTGGTGGTGAAGCCGGAGGCGGCTTCGAACAGGCAGTCCACATAGGTGGGGAAATACCCGGAAAACCAGAAGGGCAGTGCGCCGAAGGCTGAGATTAGCAGCCAGATAAGGCCAACGGCGAAGAAGCCCTCACGGGGGAAGAAGTGGTTGGAGGAGGGTAACGCAGACAGAAGTCCGCCCACCACCAGAAGAATGGCAATGGTCAGGACAAAGGGCATGGGGGACTCGTGGTAGAGAAGGGCGACCAGAAGGGGCAGCAGCATGCAGCAGGCCTCCACCAGAAGGGTACGGCCGGTGATGCGGAAGACCAGCTTGAAATTCACAGCCCAGCTCCTCCTATGACGCCCGCATCCAGCAGGGAATCGTCGAAAATGTCGTTGACATCCAGGATGCCCTCGTCGCCGGAGACAATGATCACGGTGTCGCCCTGCTCCATACAGGTGGAGCCCTGGGGGATGATGACCCGGCCCTGGTGGACAATCACTGCAATAAGGATACCCTTTTTCAGCCGCAGATCCTTCAGCGGGGTCTTCAGGTGGCGGGTGGTCTCGTTGACCACGAATTCCATGGCCTCCACCTTGCCCTCGGCGATGCGGTACAGGGCGGTCATTACGCTGCCCTTGGAGTTCTCCATGCCGCGTACCACCTGGAGGATCTGATTGGCGGTGATGAGCTTGGGAGAGATGACGCTGTCCAGACCCACGGCCCGGGCGATGCCGGCGTAGTTCTGACGGTTGGACTTGGCCACCACCTTGGAGATGCCCAGCTGCATGGCGTACAGGGAGATGATCAGGTTGTCCTCATCCCGGTCAGTCAGGGCGACAAAGGCGTCGGAGGCGGCCACATTCTCCGACTCCAGCAGCTCCTGATCGGTACCGTCGCCGCAGATGATCATGGTGTGGGGGAGAAGCTCGCTCAGCTCCCGGCAGCGGTCCATGCTCCGCTCCACCAGCTTCACCCGCAGGCCCATACCCTCCAGCAGAGCGGTGAGGTAGTGGGAGATACGCCCGCCGCCCACCACAAACACGTCCTTTATTTTGGGCGCGTACCGGCCCAGCAGCTTGAAAAACTGGGTCATGCCGGCGGGCTGGCCAATAAGGTAGAGCTTGTCGCCGGCGGTGGGGATATAAGAGCCGTCGGGGATGATGCTCTTGTCCCCGCGCTCCGCCGCACAGAACAGGATGGGCAGGTCCTTGACCTGGCGGCTCAGCTCGGACAGAGGGCGGCCGCAGATAAAGTCGTCCGACTGGACCCGGAAACCGATGAGCTCCACCCGGCCGCGGTAGAAGGTCTCCAGATTGGCCGCGGAGGGGAAGCGGAGCAGGCGGGCAATTTCCACTGCAGTGGCGTTTTCCGGATTGATGATCATGTCAATGCCGATCACCTTTTTCAGCGTGGCCAGCTCCACGGCGTATTCCACGTTGCGCACCCGGGCGATGGTATACTTGGTGCCCAGCCGCTTGGCGGTGAGACAGCAGATCATGTTGATCTCGTCCAGATTGGTGGCGGCGATGAGAATGTCGGCATTTTCTGCCTCCGCCTCCCGCAGGGTGGCGAGGGACGCGCCGTTGCCTTTGACGCACATAACGTCCAGCGTATCGGACGCCCGTTGGAGGGCCTCGTCGTGGGTGTCAATGATGGTGACGTCGTGATTCTCGCGGGACAGGTGTTCCGCCAGAGTAAAGCCCACCTTTCCGTCGCCTACAATAATAATCTTCACGCACACTCTCTCCTATTTACTTCAAACATGTTTCTGTGACATGGTACATAGAGAACACCGCTGAAACAGCGGGAAACTATCAACATATTAGCGCAATTCAGGGCATCCGTAAAGGGCACGAAGAGATTTTGCCAGAAAAAAGGGAAAATCCATCCAAAAGGGCATGGAAAAGCGACCGGATGCAGAACGGAAAAATGGACAACTGGGGTTGCGAAAGGGAGAATAGAGCGGGTATAATGAATAAAAAAGCAAGAAATTTAAGATATGAGGTGAGCAATATGCACGAACATGAGCTTCAGTTTCACATCAAGTGCAAGGCGGGGGACGTGGGTCGTTATGTGCTGCTGCCCGGCGATCCGGGCCGCTGCGAGGTTATCGCCTCTCATTTCGACAACCCGGTGAAAATCCAGTCCAACCGGGAGTACACTACCTATACCGGCACCCTGCTGGGTGAGAAGGTATCGGTCTGCTCCACCGGTATCGGCGGACCCTCCGCCGTCATCGCCATGGAGGAGCTGACCAAGATCGGCGCCGACACCTTTGTCCGGGTGGGCACCTGCGGCGGCATCAGGCTGGACGTGAAGTCCGGCGACGTGGTCATCGCCACCGGCGCTATCCGCCACGAGGGCGCCAGCCGGGAGTACGCCCCCATTGAGTTCCCAGCCGTGGCCGACTATGAGGTCCTCACCGCACTGGTGGACTCCGCCCGGGACATGGGCCACGTGTGGCACGCAGGCGTGGTCCAGTGCAAGGACTCCTTCTATGGCCAGCACGACCCCGCCCGTATGCCTGTCTCCTATGAGCTCCAGGCCAAGTGGGAGGCCTGGAAACGGCTGGGCGTCCTGGCCTCTGAGATGGAGTCGGCGGCCCTGTTCTGCTGCGCCTCCGCCCTGGGTGTGCGCTGCGGCTCCGCCTTCCACGTCATCTGGAACCAGGAGAGAGACGCCGCCGGCCTGCCCCAGGACGAGAGTCACGACGTGTCCTCCGCCGTCCGTGTGGGCGTGGAGGCCATTAAGCGCCTGATTCAGGCTGACCGGGCCAAGCAGGGCTGATACTGGTACATACAAAAAGGAAATAGGAGAACCGGCAGGCCGCCTGGCCTGCCGGTTCTCTTTTGCGGGGAGAAAAATAAGAGGGTAGGAAGATGTCAGGATTGGGGTGCGAAGGCCTGCACCTCGTCCCAGAGGGGGATGGAGGGCACGGCCCCCTTGCGGGTGACCGCCAGGGCGGAGGCCCGGGAGGCCAGCTCCAGAGCCTGGGCCACGGGCAGCTCCTTCAGCAGGGCGCTGAGGAAGTAGCCGGTAAAGGTGTCGCCGGCGGCGGTGGTGTCCACCGCGTCCACAGTATAGGCCTGCTGCCGGAGCGCGGTGTCCGCGTCAAAGTACCAGGAGCCGTCCTTGCCCAGTGTCAGCACCGTGCGGGCGCTGGGGTAGGTCTTTCTCATGTAGTCCATGATGCCCTCGGGGCTGTCGCAGCCGGAGAGCACACTGCCCTCAATCTCGTTGAGCAGGAACAGGGACACCTTGGACAGGTCGCACTCCTTCAGGGCCGGGCCGATGGGGGAGGGGTTGAGGACCACTGTCATGCCCCGGTCATAGGCCCTGTCGATGAGATAGGGGAGCAGGTTGATCTCGTTCTGGAGCAGCAGCAGGTCGCCCCGGTCAAAGTGGGAGAGCACCTCGTCCACAAAGTCGGGAGTCATCTGCCCGTTGCTGCCGGCGTAGAGCAGGATGCAGTTCTGGGCGGTTTTGTCCACCTGAATGATGGTGTGGCCGCTGGGGCCGGGCATCTCCCGGATGAACCGGGCATCAATCCCGTTTTCCCGGCACACGTCCAGCAGCATGCCGCCATCGCCGCCGATGAGTCCGGCGTGGTACACCGGTACTCCCGCCCGGGCCAGGGCCACGGACTGGTTCAGGCCCTTGCCGCCGGGAAAGGCCTCCCGGCCGTCAGAGGCCAGGGTCTCACCGGCCCGGACCATATGGTCCACCTGGTAGACATAGTCGATGTTCAGGGAGCCAAAGTTGAGCACCTTCATCTCAGAAGGTCACCCCCGCCCGCAGAATCACGTTGGCAAAGGAGGAGCACTCCCCGGTGCGGATGGCGAACTTGCAGCTGCGGCTGAGCTCCTTGAGCTGGCTGTGGGGCATACTCTCACTGGGAACGCCGGGCAGAACCTGCTCCAGATGGCTCTGAAGAGACTTGTTCTGCTGGGCGGTCTCCTCCGCCACATAGTAAAACTCCACCTTGGTCTCGGCCAGCACCGCGTCCAGCACGTCGGTGAAGGAGGGGATGCCCCGGCACAGGGCCAGGTCGATGATGGGTACGCCCTTGGGGATGGGCATACCCGCATCCCCGATGAGGAAGGTCTCCATGTGGCCCAGCGCGGCGATCTGGTGCATCAGCTCCGCGTGCATAATACCGTTTTTCTTCATACTCGCACCTCTGCCGTCAGACGGATATCACGGGAGGAGGCCCCGATGAGCACCTGCCGTGCCCCGGTAAACGTCTGGAAAGTCTGTGTGGTCTTGTCGTAGTACTGGAAGCAGCGCCGGGGGAGGGTAAAGCGGACGGTCTTCTCCTCACCGGCCTTGAGGGACACCCGGCGGAAGTCGGTCAGCAGCTTGGGTACGGTCTGGATTCCGGGAGGAATCTCGCCGGGCCGGCCCAGATAGCACTGGGCCACCTCGTCGCCGTCCCGGTCGCCGGTGTTCCGGATGGTGCAGCACACCTCCAGGTCCTCGCCCTTCCAGGCGCAGGTGGGCGCGCTGTACTGGAAGGTGGTGTAGCTCAGGCCGTAGCCGAAGGGGTAGAGGGGCTCCTTGCCCGTCTCGTCAAACCACCGGTAGCCGTTGAGCAGGCCCTCGGTGAAGTAGGCGGTGTTGGGGTGGACGGCGTCCTTTTCGCTGATGCGGCCGGACACGGCGTAACGCTCCGGATGCTCCGGGTCACGGGCGGCGATGTCCTCCAGCTTCCTGGGGAAGGTGACGGGCAGGCGGCCGGCCGGGTTGGCCTTGCCCTCCAGCACCGCCAGAGTGGCCCGGGAGCCCTCCTGGCCGGAGAACCACATCTCCAGAATGGCCTTCACCTCGTCCCGCCAGGGCATGAGCACCGGGTCGCCGTTGTTGAGCACCACCACGGTGTTGGGATTGGCCTTTGCCACCCGGTGGATGAGCTCGTCCTGGTTTTCCTCCAGTGACAGGGTGTCGTTGACGCTCTGGTGCCAGGCAAAGACGATGGCCACATCCGCCTGGGCCGCGGCCTGCTCCGCCTTGGCCATGGCGGCCTCGTACATGGACGGGGTGGTCCAGGCCAGCCGGACGCTGAGGGGCTCCAGATAGACACAGGTGTGGTTGAAGTAGAGCTCATACTGCTTGCCCTTCTCCAGGTAGACGGCGCCGCCGGCGTTGTTCCAGCCGTCGGAGCAGGGGACCACCTCGGAGAAGGGGTTGGCAATGCCGTTGGCCGAGATGCGGGTACCCATGCCGATGCGCTCCAGGCAGCGGTCGCTGCCCACCTCACGAATGTACAGGTTGCCCGAGGTGGAGATGGACAGGTCGCCGTTCTCCACGCCGTTGCGGTGGAAGGCCTCCAGCCCGGGGAATTTGCTCTGGAGGCTGAGACGGTGCATGCCGGTCTCCTCCGGGGTCAGGTAGCCGTGCCACATGTAGTACTCCTTGGGGGTCTCCTTGAAGAAGCCCCTGCGCTGCTCACGGGGCAGGGCGGGGAGGGGATGCTCGCTGTCAAAGTCCACGTTGGGATCGATGACAAAGCTGTCGGGACGGGGGTAGTCCTCCAGGTCGCCGTTGCTCAGAGTCTCGTAGGTGAAGCGGGCCACATACCGCTGGATGCCGTTCTCCTGGGCGTCGGGGGCGGGCCGCAGGCAGCGGGAGGGCACCACCACGCCGTCCAGATCGTCGCCCACGGAGAAGGTGACGGCGTCGCCCAGACGCTCCTTCAGCAGGGGATAGAGGCCGGTCCGGCGGTCGTCGAAGCCGTAGGGGGACTCCTTGAAGGTGGGCATGACCTGCTGGGCGGCGCCCGGGCCGATGAGGGCCACCTTCTTCCCCTCAAAGGAGATGGGGAGAATATTGTCCTCGTTCTTCAGCAGCACAGCGCCCTTTTCCGCCACCTGCTGGCAGACCTGAATGCTGTGGGCCTTGGTGCCGGCGTCGATGTCGCCGGGGACCCGCTGGGGCTCGTCCAGCATACCGAAGCGGTCCAGGGTGTCCAGGTAGTAGTAGACCGCCCGGTCCAGGTCCTCCATGGTCACAGGCTGGTTGGGGTCCTCGATGGCCTCCAGCAGCCGCTTGCCGTAGGTGGAGAGCTCGCTGCCCTCGTCGTAGTAGTCCTCGCCGGGCATCTCCAGAGTGGCGCCGTGGCGGATGGAGTTGGGGTCGTAGAGGCAGTACCAGTCGTCAAAGATGAAGCCCTTGAAGCCCCACTCGCCTCTGGCACAGTCCTTCATCATGTGGCCGTAGTCATAGGTCCAGGTGCCGTTGATCTGGTTGTAGTTGGTCATGGCGCTGGCCACCCCGGCCCGCATGACCAGCTCGTAGGGCAGCATATACAGCTCGTGGATGGTCTGCTCGTCCAGCACGCAGTTGCCCGCGCCCTGGGCGGCGCCGGTGCTGGAGGCGAACATCTGCTTCAGGTTGGCCAGGGCCTGGTGCTTGTCCTGGATACCCATGGCCTCCTGGGCGCCCATCTCGCCGTTGAGGATGGGGTCCTCGCTGTAAGTCTGGTAGTTGCCGCCGTTGCTGGTGCCTTTGAGGGAGATGGGATCACGGGCGATGTTGACCCGGGGGGTCAGAATCAGGTGTATGCCCGCCGACTTGGCCTCCCGGCCCATGGCCTGGCCATAGAGGAAGGCGCTGTCCCGGTCAAAGGTGGAGGCCAGGCTCACCTTGGCGGGGAACACGGTGGTCTCAAAGCTGATGTTGACGCCCTGCTCACCGTCGGAGATCAGGAGGTCGGGGATGCCCAGCCGCTTGTTGCCCCGGACAAAGCCCGCCTGATTGGCGCGGTAGGGGTCCCACAGCTGGCCGTGGACGCAGAGGAGCTTCTCCTCCGCGCTCATGGAGCGGATCATATCCAGCACCCGCTGATTGGTAAACTGTTCCATGAAAATTGGTCGCTCCTTTCCTTCTCCCGGCTTACTGGGCGGGAGCCTTGGCCAGGCTGGCCTTACCCTTGGCAAGGCGTTTCTTCTTCTGCAGCCGGTAGTAGGCGTACACGCACATGGCCAGCAGGGTGACCACATAGGGGATCATGAGCACCAGCTGGGAGGGCAGGTTGATGGTCTGAAGGGTGTTGGCGGTGGCATCGGCCACGCCGAAGAACAGGGAGGCCACTGCCGCGCCCACGGGGTGCTGGCCGCTCATGGCGGCTGCGGCGATACCGATCCAGCCGCGGCCGGCGGTCAGGTCCTTGGCGAACCAGGACACGTAGCCCATGGACATATACACGCCGCCCATGCCGGAGAGCACGCCGGCGATGGTCAGGGCGATGCTCTTGGTGCGGTAGACGTTGACGCCCACCGACTTGGCTGCGTCGGGGTTCTCGCCCACGGACCGGATACGCAGGCCCAGGGGGGTGCGGAACAGGATGAACCACACCAGAATGACCATGACGAAGGACATGTAGGTGACGATGTTGTGGCCGGAGATGATCTCGCCCAGCACGGGGATATCCTTAATGAAGGGAATGTCCACCGAGGGCATCACCTTGCTGCTCAGGGAGGTGGAGATGCCGCGCACGCCGGTGAGGGCGAAGAGGAAGAACACGGTGCCGCCGCTGCCCAGCAGGTTGATGGCGATACCGGCCAGAATGTCGTTGACCTGGAGCTTGAAGATGATGTAGGCCAGCAGATAGCCGCTGATGGCGCCCGCCGCAATGCCGGCGGCAAAGCCCAGCCAGGCGCTGCCCGTATAGGCGGAGACCACCACGCCGGTGAAGGCGGAGATGAGCATGGTGCCCTCCATGGTGATGTTGCCCACGCCGGCCCGCTCCGAGATGACCGAGGCCAGGGCGGCCAGCAGGATGGGGGTGGTCAGACGGAGCACGGAAAAGCCGAAGGATGCGCTGAATACCAGTTCCAAGATTTCACTCATTGTTTCACCCTCCCATCTCTTCCTGGGCAGCTTCCAGCTGCTTGCTCAGGGCGTAGGTCTTCTTCTGCCGGTAGCCGGAGAGGAACTGCTCCGCCAGCAGGAACACCAGAATGACGGCCTGAATCACGGAGACGAAGTCGGTCTGCATGCCCGCCCGCATGGACATCAGATCGGCGCCCTTGCGCAGGTAGGCCAGGAACAGGGCGGCCAGCGGGATGTACTTGGGGTTGCGGCCGGCCAGAATGGCCAGAGTCACGCCGTCCCAGCCGTGGCCGGTCAGGTCGGTGTAGGAGAAGCGGGAGTAGAGCGCCAGGGTCTCGATGGCGCCGGCGCCGCCGGCCAGGGCGCTGCCCAGCACCTGGGAGCCGATGGTCACCGCGCCGATGCTGATACCGCTGTACTTGGCGAACTTCTCGTTCTCGCCCACCAGACGGATCTCATAGCCCCAGCGGGTGTAGTACATGAAGTAGTAGGTCAGCACCACCAGCACAATGGCAACGATGATGCCCACGTGAATGTTGCTGCGGGGAATGAGCTCCAGCAGCTTGGCGCTGTCAGGGTACTTGCGGGAGACCACGCTGCCCGCGTTGGGGTCCCGGAAGAAGTAGCTGATAATGAACAGGCCCAGCTGGAGGCAGGCGTAGTTGAGCAGCAGGGAGGCCACCATCTCGGAGGCGCCCAGCTTGTGCCGCATCAGGGCGGGGATGGCACCCAGCAGGCCGCACACCACCGCGGCGGCCAGGATGCACACCACGGGGTGAATGCCGGCGGGCAGATCCACCGACAGAGCCACCGCGGCAGCCACCACCGCGCCGAAGAAGAAGCCGCCCTCAGCGAACAGGTTGAACTGGTTGGCGCTGAACATGATGCAGACCGCCAGGCCGGTGATGACGATGGGGATCCACATGGTGAACAGGCTGTAGAAGTTGTTCAGGCTCAGGAGAGGCCCGATGAGCAGGTATTTGATGGCCAGCAGGGGGTCATCGCTGACGATCAGGATGATAACAATGGAGAGCAGAATGCCGATGGCGATGGCCAGCGAGGTCCGCATGAGGGAGAAGCGCCGCTCCAGCGCCTCCTGGGTCATCCCCGGCTTGTGGAGCTTTTGTTTCAGTTTATCCATGGAATTTCTCCTCTATCTCTTCCGCAGACTGTTCTTTCACACCCAGCATGTACAGGCCCAGCTCCTCCTCGGTCAGGGTGGAGGAGTCCTCAAAGTAGCCGGAGATACGGCCGTTGTGGAACACGGCCAGGCTGTCGGACAGGCCCAGCACCTCGTTCAAATCCGCCGAGTTGACCAGAATGGCCTTGCCCTCGTCCCGGAGCTGAACCAGACGGTTGCGGATGAAGGTGGCCGCGCCGATGTCGATGCCCCGGGTGGGCTGGTCCACCAGGATGACCTCGGGCTCCACAGAGAACTCACGGGCCACGACAACCTTCTGGATGTTGCCGCCGGAGAGCATGCCGATCTCCTGGTCCCTGCCGCTGCACTTGACGTGGTACTCTTCGATCAGGTGGTCGGCCTCTTTTTTAATCTCCTTGGTGTTGAAGAGGATCTTGCCGGTAAAGGGGGCCTTGCGGTGGCGTCCGGCCAGGATGTTGTTGGAGATGCTCAGCTTTTTGGCCGTGCCCTCCGCCATGCGGTCCTCGGGGATATGGGAGATGCCCGCCTCGCGGATTTCCCGGATGGAGTGGTTGGTCAGGTCCTTGCCGTTGAGGGTGATGGTGCCGGAGGAGAGACGCTCCACGCCGGCGATGGCCTCCAGCAGCTCGTGCTGGCCGTTGCCTTCCACGCCCGCCAGACCCAGAATCATGCCCTTCTTCACGTCCAGGGACACGTTGTCCAGCAGCTTCCGGCCGGTGGTACTGTTGTGGCAGGTGACGCCACGGAGCTTGAGCACCGTCTCGCCCGGCTTGGCCTTGTCCTTCTCAATGACCTCCACCACGTCGCGGCCCACCATCATTCTGGAGATGTCGGCCTCGGTGACGTCGGCAATGTTCCGGGTGCCAATCATCCGGCCGTTGCGCATGACGGTGACCCGGTCGCACAGCTTTTTCACCTCGTAGAGCTTGTGGGAGATGAAGAGAATGGTGTGGCCCTGGTCCCGCAGGTGCTTGAGCTCCACAAAGAGCTCCTCGGTCTCCTGGGGGGTGAGGACGGTGGTGGGCTCGTCCAGAATGAGGATCTCCGCGCCCTTGAGCAGGGCCTTGATGATCTCCACCCGCTGCTTCAGACCCACCGAGATGTTCTCCACCTTCTCCCGGGCGGGGACGGGCAGATTGTACTTCTGGGCGATTTCCTCGGTCATCTGGATGGCCTTCTTGGCATCAAAGCTGAGGCCCCGCTTGGGCTCCACGCCCAGCACCACGTTCTCCGCCACCGTCAGGGAGGGCACCAGCATGAAGTGCTGGTGCACCATGCCGATGCTGTGCTCAATGGCCTTGGCGGAGGAGGTGAGATGGACCTTTTCACCCTTGACATAGATGTCGCCCTCGCTGGGCTGCTCGATGCCGTAGAGCATCTTCATCAGTGTGGACTTTCCGGCGCCATTCTCGCCGCAGATGGCGTGAATTTCGCCTTTTTCAGCGGAAAAATTGATGTCCTTGTTTGCCATGACACCATTTCCGTATACCTTCATCAAATGCTCGACCCGCAAGATTTCACTCATCGGAGAAGGTCACCCTCTTTCTGCTGTTGTAGGTTTAGACGCCTAAGGGCCGGAAGAGAGTCACTCCGGAGAATGACTCTCTTCCAACAGGCGGCAGACTTGCATCTGATAGCTTATCGGTTCTTACTTGATGTACTGGGCCTTGAACTCAGCCAGCTCCTCGGTGGTCATGCCGTAGGCGGAGGAGACGGTGATCTTGCCGTCAATGATGTCCTGCTTGGCCTGGGCAATGGCGGCGGCAGACTCCTCATCCACGTGGGCCAGGTAGTTGTCGTTCTCCACGATGCCCACGCACTCCTTGTCCAGACCCAGGCGCTCGCAGGTGCCGTAGGGGACCTCGCCGCTCTTGTAGAGCTCATAGGCCCGCAGCAGGGAGGTATCCACCCGCTTGAGGGAGCTGGTGAGGATGGTGGCGGCCTTGTCGGGATCGCTCTCGGCGAAGATCAGAGACTGATCGGTATCGGAGCCGATGGCCAGGTTGCCGGTCTCCTTGGCGGCCTCAAACACGCCCACACCGGCGTTGGAGGCCAGCTGGAACACCACGTCGGCGCCGGCGTTGTACTGCACCAGAGCCAGCTCCTTACCCTTGGCGGAGTCGTCCCAGTTGCCGGTGTAGGACACGATGGCCTTGATGTCGGGGTTGACGTAGGCGGCACCCTCCAGATAGCCCACCAGGGAGTCGTTGACCACGGTGGAGTCCTCGCCGCCGATGAAGCCGATGACGCCGGTCTCAGACACGCTGGCGGCGGCCATACCGGCCAGGAAGGCGCCCTCGTTGGCGTTGTAGGACATGCTGTACACGTTGTCGATGCCCTCGATGGGCTCGTCAAAGAACCAGAACTCCATCTCGGGGTAGTCGGCGGCAGCGGCCTCGATGTACTCCATCATGGTCCAGGAGCCGGCGATGACAATGTCCCAGTCCTCGCTGAGGGTGTCGGCGATGATGGAGTCGTACTTGGACTTGTCGGTGGTCATCTCGATGACCTTGGTCTCCACCTCGTCGGGGTACTTGTCCTGGATGGCCTGGATGCCGGCAGCGGAGCAGTCGTACCAGGCAAGGTCGCCCAGGTAGCCGTTCAGGAGCAGAACGATTTTGGTCTTTCCATCATCGCTTCCGCCGTTATCGCCGGAAGGGGAGTCGCTGCATCCGGCCATAACGGCCAGCAGCATGGCAGCCAGGAGCAGGCAGACGAGACGCTTGATACTGTTCTTTTTCATTTGTGACCCTCCATGTTTATAGTATTCCGTTTCCTTTGCTTGCTGCTTTTTCAACTATTAAAACGTTTTAATAGCCAAAAAAATAAAATGCCACCTTGGTCTGCGGTTTTTCGACTTTTGTCTGCCTGCATGGTATCATAATTGTACGAACTGTGTCAATTGTAATTGTTCAAAATCCATATTTTTCGACACTTTGTATAGTTTTGGCTTGACTGTTTTGAATAGATAGACTAAAATCGTTTTAACAATAACATTGTTGTACAGTACAAAAAGAGAAGTGTCGCAGGAAGGATGAGCGGAATGCGGACAACAATCAAAGATGTGGCAAGGGCCGCGGGAGTATCTCCCTCCACTGTCTCCCTGATTTTGAATGAGAAGCCGGTCTCCATCTCTCACGATACCAGGGAAAAGGTGCTCCGGGCGGTGAAGGAGCTGCGTTACAGGCCCAATCAGCTGGCGGTGGGCCTGGTGACAAAGACAACCAATACCATCGGACTTATTCTGCCCGACTCCAATAACCCGTTCTTTGCGGCGCTCTCCAATCAGATTGAAATGCGGCTGCGCCATGAAAATCTGAATGTCATTATCGGCAATACCGGCGGCGATCCCAAGATCACGCGGGAGTACCTGCGCATTTTCTCCGACCGCCGGGTAGACGGGATTGTGCTGGCTCAGCTGGACTTTGAGGACGCAGAGGAGACCGTGAAGTGTCAGGAGCTGCTGAAGGATATTGATATCCCGGTGGTGTACGTGGACCGTGTCACGGATGACGGAAACCATGTCACGGTGGCAGTGGACCAGACGCAAATCGGCTATCTGGCCACCAAGCATCTGTTGGAGCTGGGCCACCGGCGGATCGGCTGTGCCTCCGGGCCCATTACCCTGAACGTAAACGTGCAGCGCTACGCGGGATACCGCAAAGCCTTTGCAGAGTACGGAATTCCGGTGGACACGGAGCTGCTCTTCTGCGATACGCTGTCCATCGAGTGCGGCAACAGAGCACTGCCCTGCCTGCTGGGACAGAATGTCACGGCGATTTTTGCCTTTAACGATATGATTGCCTACGGCGTCTATAAGGAGTGCCGCAGCTATAATCTGTCCATTCCCCGGGACCTGTCTGTGGTGGGAGTGGATGACATCGCCTTTTCCGATATCATTGACCCGCCGCTCACCACTGTGGCGCAGCCTATCTGTGAAATTGCAGAGCACGCGGTGGACGGAATGCTTCAGCTGCTCCAGAATCCGAAGGGGAAGAAGCCCATTTCCCAGCTCACCCCGATTCTGAAGGTCCGCGGCAGCACGGCACGCATCCGGTAAATGAAAAGACAAAACGGCTGTGCCGGCGCATTGCGCCGGCACAGCCGTTTGTGATATACGGTTTCTTGATTAGAACAGACCGGTAATTCTGCCGTTCTCGTCCACGTCGATATTCTCGGCAGCAGGCATCTTGGGCAACCCAGGCATGGTCATGATGTCTCCGGTGAGGGCCACCAGGAAGCCGGCACCGGCAGCCACCTTCAGATTCCGCACGGTGATGCGGAAGCTGCGGGGAGCGCCCAGCAGGGCGGCGTCATCGGAGAAGGAGTACTGGGTCTTGGCCATGCAGATGGGCAGCTTGTCATAACCCAGGTCGGTGAGCTGTTTCAGCTGCTTGCGGGCGTTGGAGGTCAGGTCCACGCCGTCGGCGTGGTAGATCTTCCGGGCGATGGCATCCAGCTTCTCCTCAATGGAGCTGTCCGCGTCGTAGCAGAAGCGGAAGTTGCCGGGGGTCTCGCACAGGCGCATGACCTCCTTGGCCAGGGCCTCGCCGCCTTCGCCGCCCTTGGCCCACACCTCGCTGAGGGCCACATTGACGCCCAGGGCCCGGCACTTCTCCTCCACCAGGGCCAGCTCGGCCTCGGTGTCAGTGGGGAAGCGGTTGATGGCCACCACGCAGGGCAGGCCGTACACCTGGGTGATGTTCTCCACATGCTGGAGCAGATTGGGCAGGCCCTTCTCCAGGGCAGCCAGGTTCTCGGTGCCCAGCTCGCTCTTGGCCGCGCCGCCGTGGTGCTTGAGGGCACGGACGGTGGCTACCACAACCACAGCGGAGGGAGTCAGGCCGCCGTAGCGGCACTTGATGTCCAGGAACTTCTCAGCGCCCAGGTCGGCGCCGAAGCCGGCCTCGGTGACGGCGTAGTCGCCCAGCCGGAGTGCGGCGTCAGTGGCGGTGATGGAGTTGCAGCCGTGGGCGATGTTGGCGAAGGGGCCGCCGTGGATGAGGGCGGGGGTGTGCTCCAGAGTCTGGACCAGATTGGGCTTGATGGCGTCCTTCAGCAGGGCGGTCATGGCGCCGTCCGCCTTCAGGTCACGGGCGGTGACGGGCTTGTCGTCCCGGGTGTAGGCCACCACCATGCGGCCCAGCCGCTCCTTCAGGTCCTTCAGGCCGGTGGCCAGGCAGAGTACCGCCATGACCTCGCTGGCCACGGTGATGTCGAAGCCGTCCTCACGGGGCACGCCGTTGACCTTGCCGCCCAGGCCGCAGACGATATTGCGCAGCTGGCGGTCGTTCATGTCCACGCAGCGCTTCCAGGTGATCTTGCGCACGTCGATGTCCAGGGCGTTGCCCTGCTGGATGTGGTTGTCCAGCATAGCGGAGAGCAGGTTGTTGGCCGCGCCGATGGCGTGGAAATCGCCGGTGAAGTGGAGGTTGATGTCCTCCATGGGCACCACCTGGGCGTAGCCGCCGCCGGCGGCGCCGCCCTTGATGCCGAACACGGGGCCCAGGGAGGGCTCACGCAGGGCCAGCACAGCCTTCTTGCCCAGCCGGTGGAGTGCGTCGGCCAGACCCACGCTGGTGGTGGTCTTGCCCTCGCCGGCGGGGGTGGGGTTGATGGCGGTGACCAGAATCAGCCGTCCCTTCCGGGGCAGGGCGCTGATGGCCGCCGGGTCCAGCTTGGCCTTGTAGCGGCCGTAGGGCTCCAGCACCTCCTGGCTCACGCCCAGCTCCTCGGCCACCTGGGTGATGGGCAGCATGGTGCACGCTTGGGCAATCTCAATGTCGGTTTTCATCTCTAACCGCGCCTCCTTAAAATCTCTCTTCCTGTTTTCGGGATGCAAAAAGGGCACACCGCGCGAAAGCGCAGCGTGCCCAGACGGTCGGCTCATGTCCGCTATACTCCACGTGGTCAGCCCACTTCCGTCAGTCATATAGCGCACTGACAGAATACCAGAGAAGGGCGGCGCTGTCAAGGGACGGAGGCTTTGCGCCGGAGACAAAAGAGGAAGAAATGGTATTTTGCCCAAAAACAAATCGGAAAATTTGGCCGATTTATCGAGATTGTCTGGCTGCTGCTTTTGTGCTAAACTGTCCATGATCGGGTTGCACTGCGGCCTGCATATTCAATCAGGCGAGGCGGGACTACTCCAATTTTAAATTACATAATTTAATATAGGCCCGTCTCCCCGTAAAAAAGGAGGAGACCAAAATCCGCCGGGCCGGCGGTGCGGCAGTGTGGAGACCTGCCGTAAAGCATGCGGGGTTTCGCTCCCCGGGTGCAAGGCTGTATTTGCGGAGGCATTGCAGTCACGGCCTGTGTACATGGCAACTTTGAGCCTGAAGAACGTAAAGAAGATCTACGACAAGAACGTGGTGGCTGTCCACGACTTCAACCTGGAGATCGCAGACAAGGAATTCATCGTCCTGGTCGGCCCCTCCGGCTGCGGCAAGTCCACTACCCTGCGTATGATCGCCGGCCTGGAGGACATCTCCGAGGGCGATCTGTTCATCGGTGAGCGCCGCGTCAACGACGTGGAGCCCAAGGACCGCGACATCGCCATGGTCTTCCAGAACTACGCGCTCTATCCCCACATGACCGTGTACGAGAATATGGCCTTCGCCCTCAAGCTGCGCAAGATGCCCAAGGACGAGATCGACCGCCGCGTCCGCGAGGCTGCCGAGATTCTGGACATCACCCAGTACCTGGAGCGTAAGCCCAAGGCTCTGTCCGGCGGCCAGCGTCAGCGTGTGGCCATCGGCCGCGCCATCGTCCGTGAGCCCCAGGTGTTCCTGATGGATGAGCCTCTGTCCAACCTGGACGCCAAGCTGCGTAACCAGATGCGCGCTGAGATCATCAAGCTCCGTCAGCGCATCGACACCACCTTTATCTATGTTACCCACGACCAGACCGAGGCTATGACTCTGGGCGACCGTATCGTCATCATGAAGGACGGCTTCATCCAGCAGATCGGCACGCCTCAGCAGGTCTTTGATCACCCCGCCAATGTCTTCGTGGCCGGCTTCATCGGTACGCCTCAGATGAACTTCTTTGACGCCAAGCTGGTCAAGGACGGCAGCGGCTACTATGTGGACTATGCCGGTACCCGGGTCAACCTGGCCAAGGACATCCAGGACGGTCTGGCTGCCAAGGGCCGTGAGTCCATGGACGTGATTCTGGGCTGCCGCCCCGAGCACCTCATCCTGAAGCACTCCACCGGCGAGGGCACTGTCACCGCCCATGTGGATGTGTCCGAGATGATGGGCAGCGAGGTCCACCTGCACGTGGTGGCCGGCGAGAAGGAGGTCGTGCTCCGCATTCCCTCCACCGACCTGCCCGCCCAGCACCGGGCCGGTATCCCCTTCGGCGCTGAGGTCAACTTCACCTTCCCCGAGGCGCTGGTGCACCTCTTTGACCCCTCCACCGAGAAGAACCTGCTGGACTAATTGCAGAACATCAGACGCCGCCGGCAATGCCGGCGGCGTTTTTTATTCCGGTGTAAAAGCAAACGGACGGAATTGCCGAAAGCAATTCCGTCCGTTTTTTGTTCAAGTGGGAGTAAGCGCTCAACCCAGCTTGGCGGCGGCCTCATTGGCCAGGGCAGTCACGGCGTCCAGGTCAGCCTGGGCGGGGGTGAAGGTGCAGCGGAAGGCAGCGTCGGGCACGCTGAACCGCAGCTGAGAGAGGCGGGTGCGCAGCATCTCGGGGCCCTCGCCGCTCCAGCCGTAGGAGCCAAAGACAAAGGCGGGCTTCTTGGCGCAGTTGATGGCGTCGATAGAGGTGAGCACGTCCCAGATGGGCTTGGGAGCGTCGCGGTTGATGGTGGGGGCACCCACAGCCAGCAGGTCACACTCGTTGGCCAGGGTGGCGGTCTCGCTCAAGGGCGTGGTGGCCACATCCCGGACCTCTACATGCACTCCAGCCTGGCGGAGGGCCTCAGCGGCAGCGCTGGCCAGGGCGGCGGTGCAGCCATAGGCGGAGCAGTAGAGCACGGCGGCCAGCTTCTCGGTCTTGGCAGCGGGAGTGCTCCACAGCCGGTAGAGCTCTTCAATGTCGCCCATGCGGTCGGTGAGGCAGGGACCGTGGCTGGGGCAGATGATGGCGGGATTCAGAGGCTTAATCTTCTCCAGGCCAGCCAGCACATGGGGCTTGAAGGGCCCGAAGATGCAGTTGTAGTAGTGGCGCACCATCTCCAGATAGGCGTGCTGGTCGTGGACGTTGCGGTCCAGCATGGTGGGCTCGCAGTAGTGGGCGCCCAGGAAGTCGCAGGTGAAGAGCACCTTGTCCTGGGGGCACCAGGTGAACATGGAGTCGGCCCAGTGGAGCATGGCGGAGGGCAGGAACTCCAGGGTGCGGCCGCCGCCCAGGTCCACGCTGTCACCCTGCTTCACCACCTGGAAGGGCAGGGCAGTGCTGTTGGTGATGTCGGTCAGGTGCTTCTTGCCGGCGGCAGTGCACAGGATGGTAAGGTTGGGGCAGGCCTCCAGCAGCTTGGCCACGCTGCCCGAGTGGTCGGGCTCGTTGTGGTTCATAACCAGATAGTCGATCTTCTCCAGGGGGAGCACCTGCTCGATGTTGGAGCGGTACTCGTCCCAGTAGTCGGCGTGAACGGTCTCAATCAGCACATTCTTCTCGCCGGTGAGGAGATAGGCGTTGTAGCTGGTGCCGTAGGGGGCGGGCATAATGATGTCAAAAATACGCAGGCCGGGATTCAGCACGCCCACGGAGTAGAGGTGCTCGGCCAGTTGAATGGTACCCATAGCAATCGCTCCTTTTTATCTGGGGCGGCATGCAGCAATCTCCGGGCCGCCCAATTTTTCTCATACCAAAGTATAAGAAAGGGCAGGAAAGAAGTCAATCGGAAAACCATATAAAACAGTAGGATAAATGGGAAGGATTCTCAACCGAAATTCCTAATGCAGGGGAGGTTGACCGGAAAAGGTCCTGTCACGCCGCGTTCTCATCCTGCCAGATATCCTCTTCAGACTCCTCCGTGACCTGAGTGGCGGGGATGGTGCGGATGCCGAAGATGAAGTACAGAATGTGGCACACCCACACGATGGCCAGAATGATCCGGCCCACCGGCACCCGGCCCATCATGGCAAAGCCGAAGGCCATGGTCAGGGTGACCACGCCCATGATCCGCAGCTTGGTACGCCAGGTCATGCCCTTGCCCCGGACAAAGCTCTCCAGGTTGTTCTTGTAGAGCCTGGTGGAGGTGAACCAGCTGTGGAGCCGCTCCGAGCTGCGGGCAAAGCAGAAGGCGGAGAGCATCAGGAAGGGAAAGGCGGGCAGCAGGGGCAGAGCGGCGCCCAGGGCGCCCAGGCCCAGGCCGATACAGCCCAGAATGACATACAGAACTTTTTTCATCCCAGTTCCTCCAGTCGTCGTTTTTCTCGTTTGGTTTCCATGACGTGCCGGATGGCGGCCACAGGGTGGACAAAGAGCATCCGGGGGCCGGAAAAGCGCATCACATCCCGGATTTTCTCCCGCATCTCCGGCTTGTAGCAGTGGACAGAGCAGTTGGAACAGAAGGTCTTGGTCTCCATAAAGGGACAGCGGTCGCTCCGCTGCTGGGCGTAGGCCGCCAGAGCGGCGCAGTCGGGACACAGGCCGCCTCTTGTGCCGTGCTTCTTCCGGCAGTAGAGGGCGATCATCTCGTTGACTATGGCCTTTTCCCGCTGCCGCTTGGCCTCGATGTCAGCGCCCATCAGCTCACTCTCCCGTTGGCCACCCGGCACACCCGGTGGGCGATGCCCATGGTGGAAGCCCGGTGGGACACCAGCACCACGGTCCGGTTTCCCTGCTCCTCTTTCAGAGCCTTGAGGATAACCGCTTCATTCAGGCTGTCCAGGTTGCTGGTGGGCTCATCCAGCAGCAGCAGGGGCGCGCCGTGGAGAAAGGCACGGGCCAGACCCAGCCGCTGCCGTTCGCCGCCGGACAGGGTGTCCCCCAGCTCGCCCACCGGGGTGTCGTATCCCTTGGGCAGGGAGAGGATGAAGTCGTGGACCGAAGCCTTGCGGCAGGCGTCCTCCAGCTCTTCCTGGGTGGCATCCGGCTTGGCGATGCGCAGGTTGTTGGCGATGCTGTCGTGGAACAGGTGGGTGTCCTGGGTCACCAGGGCCTCCATCTGCCGCAGGTTGGCGGTGTTGATGTCCTTCACGTCGGTATTGGACAGCTTTACGGAGCCGCGATTTACGTCCCAGAACCGCATGAGCAGCCGCAGCAGGGTGGATTTTCCGCTGCCGCTGGGGCCGATGATGCCCAGAATCTCGCCCTTGCGGACATCTAGGCTCAGGTCGGAGAGGATGGTCTCATCACCATAGGAGAAAGTGACGTGCTCACAGCTGCCGCCGGAGAAGGACACAGGGGCCTTGCCATCCACCTCCTCCACCAGGGGAGCCTCGTCCAGCAGGTCCAGCACCCGGCCGCCGGCCGCCAGGGTATTCTGGAGGGTGCTGCCCAGGTTGGCCAGAGCCACCACCGGGCCGAAGGAGCTCATAAGGGCCACCAGGGGGATAAGCACCCCGTCAAAGCCCACCAGCCCAGCCTGGAACAGCAGGGCGGTAGAGAGCAGCATGACCAGGTCAAAGAAGAGAATGACCGTGTTGGTCAGGGCCATGCCACGGGCGGCGGCGTCCTTCAGCTTCTGCTCGGTGTCCGAGAGGGCGGCGGTCCGCTTATCCAGCTCCTCCAGGCGCTGAGCGCCCCGGCGATACTGGAGAATTTCACGCAGGCCCCGCAGGCTGTCCAGCACAAAGCCGCTGAGGGCGCCCGCACCGGCACGGAACCGCTTTCCTGCGTCCCCGGTGCTGCGGGAAATGAGGAAGGGCAGCACCAGACCGATGGTCACATAGGCGATGGCGGCCACCACGCCCAGCAGGGGGTGGAAGGAGCCGATGAACACCGCCATGATGACCGACATGATGAGGGCGATGGCGGCAGGGGAGATGGTGTGGGCGTAAAAGACCTCCAGCAGCTCAATGTCCGAGGTGATGAGGGCGATGAGGTCGCCCCGGTCTCTGCCCTCCAGCTTGGCGGGGCACAGACGGCGCAGAGCGCCGAAGACCTTGTCCCGCACCAGGGCCAACAGCTTGAAGGCGATGAAGTGGTTGCAGGCCTGCTCGCCGTACCGCAGGAACCCCCGCAGCACCGCCGCCAGCGCCAGAAAGTGGAACAGCAGGATGAAGGACATGGGGGCGTTCAGCCCCATCACATCCAGCATGGCCCAGCCGCCCAGGACAGTAATGGCGGTGGCGCACAGGAACCCGGCCACGCCCAGCGTCACAGCCAGCACCATGAAGGGCAGCAGGGGCCCCACCAGTACAATCAGCCGGACCATAATGCCCAGGCCGCTCCGTTTTGTGTTCTGACCGTTCATACCGCCTCCGCCTCCTTTTCGCACATTCCGATTTTCTCAAGAGCCTGCTGGCTCTCCCACAATTTTGCGTAATGCCCGCCCTGGGAGAGCAGGGCGGCGTGAGTCCCCGCGCCCGCCAGGCGCCCGCCGTCCATGACGTAGATGCGCTGGGCGGCGGTGACATTGGCCAGCCGGTGAGTGATGAGCACCACCGTCTTTTCCCGGCTCAGGAGTATAATCTGTTCCATAATGTCGTTCTCGCTGTCCGGGTCGATGTTGGAGGTGGCCTCGTCAAAGATGTACACCGGGCTGTCGTGGAGCAGAGCCCGGGCCAGGGCCAGCCGCTGCCGCTGGCCGCCGGACAGGTTGGCCCCCTGGCTCTCCAGGACCAGGTCCAGGCCGCCCTCGCTGCGGAGGAAACCGGACAGGTTGGCCCGCTCCAGGGCGGCCCAAAGCTGGCTCTCGCTGGCGCCGGGCCTGGCCATCAGCAGGTTTTCGCGGACGGTACCACGGAAAATCCAGCTGTTGAAGCCCACGTAGGTTACCGCCCGGGTGAGGGCTTCATTGGACAGGGTGCTCAGGTCCGCGCCGCCCAGAGTGACCTCTCCGGCATACCCCCGCAGGCGGCCGGACAGGATGGCGGCCACGGTGCTCTTGCCGCAGCCGCTCTCGCCCACAATGGCGGTGCAGCTGTTGGGCTGGAAGTCCATGTCCAGCCCGTGGAGCACCTCACGGTCAGCCTCGTAGGAGAAGCGGAGCCCACGGCAGCGCAGCTCGCCCTCAGGGGCCTCCTCCACCGTGCCGGAGGACTCCTCCGGCAGGTCCAGCAGGGCGAAAATCCGGTCGCTGGCGGCCATGCCGTTCATGGCCACGTGGAAGAAGGAGCCCAGCTGCCGCATGGGCAGGAAGAACTCGGCGGAGAGCAGCAGAATGGCGAAGCACCCGGCAAAGCCCACTTTTCGGGTCCACAGCTCAATCACGGCCAGGGCGATGCCCAGGGCGGCGCCGCCGTAGGCCACCAGGTCCATGATGGTGATGGAGTTGAGCTGCATGGTGAGCACCTTCATGGTGATGCGGCGGAAAGATTCGGCCTCCCGGTTCATCTCCTCGTGGCGGGCCTGGTCGGCCTGATAGATCTTCAGGGTGGTCAGGCCCTGGAGATTTTCCAGGAATGTGTCGCCCAGGGCGGCGTACTGGCCCCAGTACTTGCCCAGCAGCCGCTTGGCCAGGGTCTGCACCGCGGCAATGGCCACGGGGATGAGGGGCACGCACACCAGCAGGGCGGCGGCCGCCTTCAGGCTCACCGGGGAGAGCAGAAGGAACAGGGTAACGGGGGCCAGCATGCTGTAAAAGAACTGGGGCAGGTAGCCGCCGAAGTAAGTCTCCAGCTGCTCCACACCCTCGGTGGACAGCTGCACCGCCTCGGCGGTGGAGCACTTCTGGCTGTATGCCGGGCCAAGCCGCAGGAGCTTTTCATAGATCCGGCGGCGGAGCACCTGCTTCACCGCCTTGGCGGCCCGGAAGCTCATCCGGCCCGCCCCCACGGCGCACATCCACCGCACCACCGCCGCCAGCACCACCACACCTGCGGCGGCAGGCAGGCCCCAGGTGGGCAGGGAGTTGTCCAGCAGGCCCTGGAGCACCCAGGCGAAGGAAAAAATCATGGCCGCGTTGCTGGCCATACCCAGCCACTGGAAGGCCACATTTCCCGCGATATACCGTTTGCTCTCGGGTACGATTCCGATGAGCCGTTTGTTGATCATCATGGCAGAAGGTCTCCTCTCTGATATTAGCAACAGCTAACTTTTGGGCAAAAAGAAAAGAAGCGGTCTGCTTCCTGAAAACAGATGGTTAGCACCATCTAACATGAATGAGTTTACACAAGCTAACCGGCCTTGTCAACGGAAAAATCGCGGGTGTTCCATTTTTGTCAGAAATGACAATGGAAAAATATAATGGCGAAAAAGACAAAAAATGCCCGCCGGTATCATACCGGCGGGCAGGAAAAACAGGAAGAAAAGAGGTTCAGACCAGGGGCTCGGCGCCCATGGCGGTGTGGAGCTCGGAGGTGAGGGCGCCCCGGAAGAGACGCACGGCATGGTAGTGCAGGTCCTCCAGGCCGGAGGCCACCTTGTCGGGGGCGATGTTGCCGGCGGAGGAGAAATCGTTGTCCAGAATGAACTTGACCTCCGGGTCCTTCTTGCCGCCGCCCAGCAGGCCGGGACCGGCGTGGACCTTCATACGGCAGTTGTCTTCCAGAGCCATATTGACCTCCAGGGAGCACTTGCCGATCTTGGACTCATCCACATCGGGCTCCGCCATGACGCCCAGGAAGGCGGGCTGAATCAGGTCGGACCAGGGGGTACCCTCCAGGCCCAGGGCCCGGCGGGAGAAGGCGTTGACATACCGCAGGCCCACCCGCTCGAAGAAGGTGGGGTGGTAGATCTGGATGAACTGGGCCAGGGGGCGGTCCAGCCGCTGGGCAAAGTCCTCCCAGCGATGGTAGCGCAGGGTGGAGAGGGCGATGAAGTTCTGGGTCAGATTCAGCTTCCACAGGCCGTCCTCAGAGATAAAGGAGTAGTTGGTAATGGGATCGGGCTGCACCAGTTTGGGCGCGCCGTCCACCATGGTCATCTTGGGTGCGGGACGCTCCTGGGCCTTGTTGAAGCGGGGGAACTCCTGACGGATGGCCTCCTGGAAGTTCACCGGGTCATTGGCGTTGATGGAGAGAATGGCGGGGAACCGCAGCTGGCAGATAACCTCCACCAGGGGGCTGCGGGCATACTGATACCGATCGTAATGAGAGAAGAGCATGTTGACTGGCTCCTTCCGTGGCAGAATAAAACATAGGCTCTATTCATTGTAACCGCAGGGAGGGCAGTTGTCAAACGGCGGCGGGGGAAATTACCGCTTTCTTACAATATGGATGTGATAGTACTCCGGGAGCAGATAGTACTTACACAGGCCGATGGCCTCGCCGATATTGCTGTACAGGATCTCCTCAATGAAGATAACCTGTGTGCCGGGCGGGACCTGGAGGAACTGGCTGATAGTCTCCTCTGCCACAGTAAATGTGATGCGGGAAGCAGCGGTAGCGGCAAGCTGGAAAAGGGTATAGTTCAGGAACTGCTCCACGCTGTCGTCATCGGAGAGATTGATGTCGTGGGCAGAAATGAATTTTACGGGAACCTCCATGAAGGCGTGGCTGATGGGCTTTCCGCAGCGGCTGTATACCAGATTTCCGTTGATGGTCAGTTCACTGGCGGAGATCTTCAGCTTTTCCTGTACCACCGCCGCAGGAGGACTGTAATTATAGTAGACGGTAACCTCGTCGCACTCGGACAAGGCGGCGGAAAAGGCGGGGTTATCCAGGTGTTCAAAGCCCTGGGGCAGCTGCTCATAGCTCTGGCTGACAAAATTGCCCTTTCCCTGGTGGTTGTATATGAGACCGTCCTCACGCAGGATGGCCAGCGCCTGACGGATGCTTCCCCGACTGACGCCATACCGCTCAGCCAGCGCAGTCTCGGGCGGGAGCTGTTCTCCGGGCTTATAGGTTCCGTTGGTAATCTCGTCGTACAGAGCCTCATAAACGCCGACGAACACGGGTGGGTTGGCCTGCATACTGCGTATTTTCTGGATTGTCATGCTGCACACACCTCCGCATGGGGAAAATAATAAAAAAATACAACGAAAAAGAAAAATAATTGTTTACAATTCTAATATGTGGTTGTATAATGACGTCGTGAACTTGTTGGACAAGTTAAAGAGTTGTTCGAACTCCTAAATCAATTATATAAAAAAGCCTCGAAATCGTCAATGAAAAAATTGGAATACAAATCCAAAAAGATGTGTGGAAGAGATAATTTATATAAAAAATAGGAGGAATCACAATGAAAAAAGCTACCACCGCAGCGCTTTCCCTGTGTCTTGCAGCACTGATGCTCCTCTCTGCATGCGCACCTGCGCCTGCAAATGGAAGCGAAAGCCCTCAGCCCTCTCAGAGCGGTGAACCTGCTCAGACCGGGGAGATCAATCCCGCTGATGTCAAAGTGGGCCTTGTTCTGGGCGGCGCACTGGGCGACCAGTCTGTCCACGACCAGGCCAACGCCGGACTTGAGGCGGTGAAGGAGGAGTACGGCGTCCAGACAAAGGTGGTCGAGTGCAGCGACAGCTCCATGTATGTGGACGCCATGCAGCGCCTGTGCGAAGAGGGATATGACCTCATTGTGCTGGACGAGTTTGGCCAGGAGGAGGCGCTGCGGGCTGTGGCGCCCAGCTACCCCGAGGTCAACTTCATGATCCTGGACACCGTTGTGGACCTGGATAATGTGGCATCCTTTACTTATGCAACCCACGAGTGTGCCTTCCTGGCCGGTGCTGCCGCTGCGCTGAAGTCTGAGAGCGGCGTGGTAGGCTTCATCGGCGGCATGGAGATCCCCACCATCCAGAAGTACCAGAAGGGTTACGAGGAGGGCGTGGCCTACGTCAACCCCGACGCCCAGGTCATCTCCAAGTACGTGGGCAACGACGCCAACGCCTGGAGCAACCCGGCCCAGGCCAAATCCCTGACACTGGACGCCATTGCCAACGGCGCCGACGTGTGCTTCCACGCGGCCGGTGGCAGCGGCCTTGGTATGATTGAGGCCTGCGACGAGAAGAGCGTGTATTCCATCGGCGTGAACATTGACCAGTCCCACCTGGCGCCTGAGACCGTCCTGACCAGCGCGCTGACCAGAGGCGATGTGGCCATCCAGCTCTTTGTGGAGAGCTATCTGGAGGGCGAGGTACTCACCGGTGAGACTGTCCTGACCTGTGCCAATGACGGCGTCGGTATTGTTATGAGCGACTTCTTTACTGCCGAGGAGCAGGAGACACTGAACGATATCCGGGACAAGATTATCTCCGGTGAAATCGTGGTGACCAATATTCTGGCATAACACGAGGAGAGCAGGAGGCGCCCCGGAGCAGTCCGGGGCGCCCGTTTTATGCAGAGGAGGGAGAAAGCTTGCAAGGAATTGAGATGAGAGGCATCCAGAAGTACTTCGGCAGCAAGCCGGCGCTGAAGCAGGTGGATCTGACCATCAGAAAGGGGACCATCCACGCCATCATCGGAGAGAACGGCGCGGGTAAGTCCACACTGGTTAATATTTTGAGCGGCGTGCTGCAGCCCACCCGGGGAGAAATCCTGGTTGACGGCAGCGTGCAGAACTTTCAGCGCCCCCAGGACGCGGCAGCGGCCGGAATCGGCATGGTGCATCAGCACTTCATGCTGGTCCCCAGCCTGAGCGTATGGCAGAACGCCATTCTGGGCGCAGAGCCGGGAAAGCGGGGCAGAATTGACAAGCGGGCCGCCCTGGACCTCCTCAATCAGGCGTGCACGGAATACGATATGCCGCTGAATCTGGAGCAGGCCGTAGGAACCCTGACGGTGGGCGAACAGCAGCGGGTGGAGATTCTGAAGGTGCTGATCCGCAGCGCGGAGTACATCATCTTCGATGAGCCCACTGCTGTACTGACACCCCAGGAGATCCACAACCTTCTGGAGAATATGCGCAGCCTCAAGGCCATGGGAAAGACCATCATCTTCATCAGCCATAAGCTGGAGGAGGTGCTGGCCGTGGCGGACGATATCTCTGTGCTCCGTCTGGGAGAGAAGGTGGGCACCGTATCCAGAGCGGAAGTGGATACGGCCGCTCTCATCCAGATGATGGTGGGCCGGGCTGTCCGGACGGAGGGCATGCCGCTGGAGACGGAGAAGGGGCAGGAGGTGCTCCGCACAGAGGGGCTGTGCACCGGACGCACCCGCTATACCAGCGGCCTGGACCATGTGTCCATCCATATCCGCGCCGGAGAAGTGCTGGGAATTGCGGGCGTGGACGGCAACGGCCAGAATGAGCTGATCCGCGCCCTGTTTGGCCTGGAGCGGGTGACCGAGGGAAAGGTGTGGAAGGGCGGAAAAGAGCTGACCAATCTGTCCAGCGCCAAAATCCGCCGCTGCGGCATGGCGCTGATCCCGCCTGACCGGCAGAAGCACGGTCTGGTGATGAACAGCTCCATTACCCGCAATACAGTTCTGGGCTGCGAGAGCAGCAGACGGCTGGGCAACGGCTTTTTCCTGAAAAAGGCGAAGCTGAACCGGGAAGTGGAGACGCTGGCAAAGGCCTATGATGTGCGGATGCCGTCGGTGGAGGCCAACGTGTCGGAGCTGTCGGGCGGAAACCAGCAGAAGGTCATTCTGGCGCGGGAGTTCGGCCTGCGGGAGGCGGACCTGATCGCGGCGGTCAACCCCACCCGGGGACTGGATATCGGCGCCATTGAGTTTGTGTACGACCAGCTGGAGGAGCAGAAGAAAGCGGGCAAGGCGGTGCTCCTGGTGTCCACCGAGCTGTCGGAGGTGCTGCGTCTGTCCGACCGGATCGCCGTGTTTTTCAAGGGGAAAATCATGGGGATTGTGGACCGGAAGGACGCCGATGTGGACAAGCTGGGAATGATGATGGCCGGACTGAAGCCTGAGGGGGTGGAGACATGAAGCAGAGACAGAGCAGAGGGCTTGGAATTGCCATTGTAGCAGTCAGCTTTCTGATGGCGCTGCTGGTAGGCGCGGTTATGCTGCTGATCCAGGGACAAAATCCGGCAGAGGTATACTACTATCTGCTCATTGAGCCCCTCTCCAAGCCCAGCAATCTGGTCAAGGTTCTGGGCAAGGCCACACCGCTTATCTTTGCCGGCCTGGCTTCAGCCCTGGCCTTTCGCTGCAATGTGTTCAACATCGGCGTGGAGGGACAGCTCTATCTGGGCGGACTGACCGCGGCCTATCTGGGGTGTGCGCTGACGGGCCTTCCCCATTGGCTGCATATTCTGATCTGTATTGTCGGCGCCATGATTGCAGGCGCGCTGTGCGCGTGGATTCCGGCCATTTTAAAGGTCAAGCTGGGCGTGCATGAGGTCATCTCCACCATCATGCTCAACTATGTGGTAAGCAGCGTGGTCTCCCTGATTGTGGTCAAATATTTCCGCAATCCGGGCCAGACGGCGCGGACCCCCTATGTGGAGGAGAGCGCCCGGCTGTTCCAGTTCAAACCACCTGAGCATCTGAATACGGGACTGATTCTGGCGGTGCTGCTGTGCCTGGCGGCATGGGTGGTATTCAACCGCACCTCCTTCGGCTGGCAGGTGGACGCGGCGGGACGGAACCTGGAGGCGGCCCGCTACTCCGGCATTCCCGCCGGCCGCCTGGTGATTGTGACCATGATGCTCTCCGGCGCTGTGGCCGGCCTGGTGGGCATGGAGCGGGTGCTGGGTGCCTACGGGTACATGGAGGTCAACTTCTCCCCCGGATACGGCTTTGATGGCATCACCATTGCCATGATTGCCGGCAATCATCCCATCGGCGTTCTGGTTACGGCCCTGCTGCTGGGACTGATGAGCTACGGCGGCGTGAACATCAACATCATGACCAGTGTTCCCACGGAGTGGGTCAATGTACTGACCGGCCTGGTGTTTGCCTTTGTGGTCGTGGGCAACACCGTGCTGGGCCGCTGGAAGATTTCTCTGCCGGCCATTGGGCGGAGAAGAAAGGAGGGGACGGCATGAACGTGATGATTGGCTCCATCCTGGCCCGTATGCTGGCCTCTGCCACCCCCATTGCACTGGGCGGCGTGGGCGGCCTGTTCGGCGAGCGAAGCGGCATCACCAACATCGGCCTTGAGGGCACCATGCTGTTCGGCGCGTTTGCCGCGGCCATGGGGAGCTATCTCTCGGGGAATCCATGGGTCGGCCTGCTGGCGGGCGCCCTGACCGGACTGCTCATCTCTCTGCTCCATGCCTTCCTCTGCATTTCGGTTGGCGTGGATCAGACGGTCATTGGCCTGGTGGTCAATATTTTTGCCACCAACTTTACCATCTACATGCTGGATATCTTCTTTGGAAACAAGGGTACTTCCGCGGCGGTGGAGAAGCTGCCCGCGCTGACGGTGCCGGGGGCGGAACAGATCCCGGTGCTGGGTGAGGTGCTCTCCAACATCTCAATCCTGACCATTCTGGCGATTGTGATTGCCATTGCGGCCAATTACCTGCTCTTCCGTACAAAGTTCGGCCTGCATGTTATGGCTGCGGGTGAAAATCCCAGAGCGGCCTTTGTCATGGGCGTCTCGGTAAAGCGGACGCAGTACATCGCGGTTATGATAGGCGGCCTGTGCTGCGGTCTGGCGGGCGCCTACCTCTCCATCTCCTACCTGAACATGTTTATCAAGGATATGGTCAGCGGACGGGGCTTTATCGCAATTGCGGCAATTCTGTTCGGCCGCTATCATCCTCTGGGTGTCCTGGCTGCCAGCCTGTTTTTCGGTCTGGCTGACGCAGCGCAGATGTCTCTCCAGGGGACCATCAACGTGCCCAATGAGATTGTGCAGTGCATCCCCTATGTGCTCACCATCGCCGTGGTGGCGTGGAACGAGTGGCGCACCCACCGGCAGAACGGGACGGCACAGCTGGCGTGACAAGGAGGAAAGAAGACAGATGAGAACAATGACGCCGGGAGAGCGCTTTATGCGCGCCCTCTCCTTTCAGTCTGTGGACCGGATTCCGGTCATGGACTTTGGATACTGGCGGGAGACCATCGACGAGTGGCACCAGCAGGGCCTGCCCGCCGATGTGGATACCACGGAACGGGTGGAGGCCTATTTCGGCTGCGACCGCGGCTTTGAGACCAATCTGATCAACTACTTCGGCGACGACGGACCGGTGGGAATCGAGTGGGGCATCTGGCCTCCCTTTTCCAAGATTCTGGTGGAGGAGACCGAGGAGACCCGGCTCTATGAGGGAGAATGCGGCCGGATTCTGGAGCACAAGTTCTCCGGCAGCATGAGCTTCCAGAGCAAATACCCTGTGGAGACCATGGAGGATTTCCTGAAAAAAGTGCCCTCCCGCATGGACCCCTGGGACCCGACCCGGGTGCAGCCCGGCTTTGAGGCCATGCTGCGCCGGGGAAAGGAGCAGGGGCAGGCGGTGGGACTGTGGATCGACGGATATCTGGCCTGGCCCCGCATCCTGATGGGCATTGAAAACCTGGCGTACGCCTACTACGATGACCCGGAGCTGATTCACGCCATTCAGCGGCAGCACACGGACTTTGTCAAGGGCTTTGTGGACATGGCCCTGACCAAGACCAAGCTGGACTATGCCTGCTTCTTTGAGGACATGGCGTACAACCACGGCGCACTGGTCTCGCCCCAGATTTTCCGGGAATTTATGATGCCCTATTACCATGAGCTCATTGCCTATCTGCGCAGCAAGGGCATCCAGAAGGTGCTCATCGACTCGGACGGGAACACCGTGGCGCTGACCGACCTGCTGGTGGAGGCCGGAGCAGACGGACACTATCCCCTGGAGATCAACTCGGGCTCCAAGCCGGAGCTGATCCGTCAGCGGCATCCCAATCTGGCGCTCATCGGCGGCATTGACAAGCTGACCCTGATGGGCGACAGAGGGGATATTGACCGCGAGCTGGCCAAGCTGCCCCCTCTGCTGGAAAAGGGCGGATATATCCCCGCGCTGGACCACCGGGTGCAGCCCGGCGTAAGCATGGCCAACTACCAGTACTATATTGACCAGAAACGCAAGATTCTGGAGAAGTACTGCTATTAACCTGCATCTTCCCTCATTGCCGCACTGGGCGGCCCTTTCAAGAAACGGCACACGGCGCCTGCCTCCATCAACCGGAGGCAGGCGCCGTGTGCCGTTATGATTCAGATGGGGAAAAGACTTACAGAAGGATAACCCCTGCGTTCTGGCAGGCCTCCAGGGTTTCGCTGTCCCAGACGCTGGCCTGGACCTCGCCGATGTGGGCCTTGCCCAGCAGCAGCATGCACAGCCGGGACTGGCCGATGCCGCCGCCGATGGTGAGGGGCAGCTTGCCCTCCAGCAGCATCTTGTGGAAGGGGAGGCTGCGGCGGTCGTCGCACCCGGCGATGGTGAGCTGCTTATCCAGGGACTCGGGGGAGACCCGGATGCCCATGGAGGAGATCTCAAAGGCCCGCTCCAGCACCGGGTTCCACACCAGGATATCGCCGTTGAGGGCCCAGTCGTCGTAGTCGGGGGCGCGGCCGTCGTGGGGCTTGCCGGACTTGAGGGCGCCGCCGATGCCCATGAGGAAGGTGGTGGGGTGGTCCTTCACCCAGGCGTTCTCCCGCTCCTTGGGGGTCAGGTCGGGCCACTTGTCCTCCAGCTCCTGGGTGGTGACAAAGGACACCTCGGAGTGGATGAGGGGCAGAGCAGTGAGCTGGGGGAACATGGAGCGCAGGGTGGACTGGGTCTTGCACAGGCAGTCCACAATGGTGCGCACCGTGGCCTGGAGATACTCCACCGTCCGGTCCCGGGGCGCAATGACCTTCTCCCAGTCCCACTGGTCCACGTAGACCGAGTGAAGGTTGTCGGGCTGCTCATCCCGGCGGATGGCGTTCATGTCGGTGTACAGGCCCTCGCCCACGGAGAACTGGTAGCGGTACAGGGCCATGCGCTTCCACTTGGCCAGGGAGTGGACCACCTGGGCGTCGTGCCCGGCGGCGGGGATATCAAAGGATACAGGCCGCTCCACGCCGTTCAGGTCGTCGTTCAGGCCGGTGCTGGCCTCCACGAACAGGGGGGCGGACACACGGCGCAGGTGGAGGGCGCCGCCCAAGGTGTCCTCAAACAGACGCTTGAGGATGGCGATGGCCTTCTGGGTATCATACAGGTTGAGACAGGGGGCGTAGCCCTGGGGAATGTAGGTTTTTTCCATGGCTCAGAACTCCTTTGCGGCGAAAAGCCGCCGAACAAGATATTCCATTATATAGCGGTTCGCAGCAAAAATCAAGGCGGGAAGCGGGCTGGACAGCCGGTTTTCTATCAGGCCTATTTTACCGGATTCTTGCACAGATCATACGCCGCCCTGGTGGCAGTCCGTCCTCCGGCGTGGCACACTGAGGATAGATTTCCCTTTTGTTTATGGCTCCTTGCGCAAGTCTTAAGAAAATCATAAGGTGACGCAAAGCCTGTCTTTTGCTTTTTCTCCTATACTGGTTACATGCTGAAACGGATGAACAAAGGAGTATGAACACCATGTGGAATTTCAAATACACCGCCCAATACCTCTCCTGTGTGGCCGATCTGGAGGCCCACCCCGACGTGCAGTCCATGCGCTTCCTCCCCCAGCACGCCAAAGGGGTGAGCACCTACGACCACTGCTGCCTGGTGGCCTACTCCAGCTTCCGCATCTGCGCCGCCCTGGGTCTGGACGCCCGCTCGGCGGCACGGGGCGGCCTGCTCCACGACTTCTTCCTCTACAATTGGCAGACCGGCTCCCGCTCCGGCGGAGACCACGCCTTCAACCACCCCCTCTACGCCCTGGCCAACGCTGAGGCCCGGTTTGACCTCAACGACACCGAGCGGGACATCATCGCCACCCACATGTGGCCCCTGCCCCTCCATCGCTTCTACCGCTGCTGGGAGTCCCTGGTGGTCAGCTGCATGGACAAGGTATGCGCCCTGGCCGAGCTGATGGGCCTGGTGCCCCTGCTCACCAGAGGAGGCCGGATTCCTGCGCCCGTGCCGGTGTATCCCTCCGTCCCGGAGGTCACCGCCGCCGCAAAGGCCGGTTGACTTCTCCCAGCGGGCGTGGTACCCTTTTCCCAAACGAAAAGGGGGTACGCGTATGCACAGCCCTGCGACACAATTTGTTCTCTCCAACGGCTTGTCCATCCCCGCCGTGGGCTTCGGCACCTACAAGACCGGCGACGGGGACGGCGCTGTCCTGTCCAACGCCATCGCCCAGGGGTATCGCCACTTTGACACCGCCTCCTTCTACGGCACCGAGGAAGCTCTGGGCCGGGCCGTCGCGGAGCGTGATATTCCCAGAGAGGACTTTTTCCTCACCTCCAAGCTGTGGAAAACCGAGATGGGCTATGACGCCGCCCTCCGGGCCTTTGACGCCACGCTGGAACGGCTGGGGACCGGCTATCTGGACCTCTACCTCATCCACTGGCCCAGACCGGACCTGGAGCTGGAGGACTGGGCCAAGCTGGACCGGGAGACCTGGCGTGCTCTGGAGCGGCTGTATGAGTCCGGTCTGGTACGCGCCATCGGAGTGAGCAATTTCCTGCCCCACCACTTGGAGCCCATTCTGGCCTCAGCCAACGTGGCCCCTATGGTGGACCAGCTGGAGTTCCATCCGGGCTACACCCAGGATGAGACCGTTGCCTTCTGCCAGTCCCACAACATTCTGGTGGAGGCCTGGAGCCCCCTGGGCCGGAACCGGCTGGCGGGCAATGGCGTACTCGCCCGTCTGGCGGCTGAGCACGGCGTATCCCCCGCCCAAATCTGCCTGCGCTTTGCCCTTCAGCGGGGTGTGCTCCCCCTGCCCAAGTCCTCCAGCCCGGAACGGATGGCGGAGAACCTGGACCTGTTCTCCTTCTCCCTGACCGAGAAGGATATGGCAGCGCTGAACGCCATGCCCCAGACAGGCTGGTCCGGTGAGCACCCCGACCGGCCCAGAGTACGCTTTCAGGAGGTCAACTGACATGGAACCCAATGAACTGCTGGACTTTCTCCACATTGCCGAGAAGCTCAAGTGCAATACCCGCCACTCCTACACCTCCAGCTGGCGGCACGAGTCGGTGGCCGAGCACTCCTGGCGGCTGGCTCTGATGGCCTTTCTCATGAAGGACCAGATTCCCGGCGTGGACATGGACAAGGTTCTTCGCATGTGCCTCATCCACGACCTTGGCGAGGCTATCACCGGCGACATCCCCTCCTTCGAAAAGACCGACGCCAACGAGCGCACCGAGGCAAAGGCCATTGACGGTCTGGTGGCCTCCCTGCCCCAGCCCCTCTCGGGTGAGCTGGCGGCCCTGTTCGCCGAGATGGAGGCCAGAGAGACCCCCGAGGCCAAGGTGTTCAAGGCCCTGGACCGGATGGAGGCAGTGCTCCAGCACAATGAGGCCCCGCTGGAGACCTGGATTCCCCTAGAATACGAGCTCAACCGCACCTACGGAACGGAGGATGCCGCTCCCTATCCCTTCCTGAGGGCCCTGCGGGAGCAGATGCGCCTGGATACGGAGGAGAAAATCTCCGGCAATATGTCCTGATAAACAGCATGCGGAGGCATCTCAGACGAGACGCCTCCGCATTTTTTGTCACTTCAGGGGCACGGCGTAGGGGGACATCTCCCAGCGGATAAAGTAGCCCTGGGGGTGCTTGCACACGGGACAGACCGCCGGGGCCATGGTTCCCTCCACCACGTGGCCGCAGTTGAGACACATCCAGCGGCACTCCACATCGCTGACAAAGAGCTTACCCTGCTCCAGCAGGTCGGCAAAGGCGCCGAAGCGGTCGCCGTGGGTCTTTTCCACCCGGGCGATGGAGGAGAAAATGTGGGAGATCTCAGGGAACCCCTCCTCCTTGGCAATCTTGGCAAAGCCGGTGTAGTCGTGCTCCCACTCGTGGTACTCGTTGTGCCGGGCGGCCTGGAGATGGCGGAGCACATCGGGGAAGATATCCACCGGATAGGTGCCGTCCACCTGGACGGTCTGTCCTGAGAGCTGCTCCAGCAGGTCGTAATACACCTTGGCGTGCTGCTCCTCCTGGCCGGCGGTGAAGAGGAATACCCCCTGGAGCACCTGAAGGTTGTTCTTCCGGGCCAGACCGGCAGCAAAGGTGTAGCGGTTGCGTGCCTGGCTCTCTCCGGCAAAGGCGCGCATCAGGTTTTCTCTGGTCTGGCTCTTGTCAAATGAAACGGACATGGGCAGTACCTCCCTTATCATGGATACGGGAAGGATGCCCTGACAAAATATTTTTATACAGGTGAAACAAAACCGGCGGCTCATGGCTCTGATAGGCAGAGGAAAGGAGATGAGGCAGATGGATTTGGAGCAGACCATGGCGGAGCACGGGGACTGTATTCTGCGGCTGTGCTTTCTCATCCTGCGGGATCGCGCCACCGCCGAGGACGCCGCCCAGGAGACCTTTCTCCGGGCCTGGCAGAGCTGGGACCGCTTTGACGGGCGGGCGGCGGTCAAAACCTGGCTGACCAGCATTGCCGTCAACGTGTGCCGCCACCAGCTCCGCTCTCCCTGGCGCAGACGCCGGGTGGACTGGGAGGCGCTGGGTGAGCTGGCCGCGCCGGAGCAGCAGGCGGAGGACGGCACTGTGCTCCGCGCCGTGCTGTCCCTGCCGAAAAAGTACAGGGAAATTGTGGTGCTTCACTACTATCAGGGCTTTTCCACACCTGAAATCGCCCGGATGCTCCGCCTTCCCACCGGCACCGTGTCGGTCCGTCTCATGCGGGCCAGAGAAAGGCTCAAGCCCATGCTGAAGGAGTGGTATTATGAAGAAGCATAACATGGCTCAGTCCCTGGACCGGGCTCTGGACGGCCTGCGCTTCCGTGCGGACATGCGGGAGCAGGTGCTTCAGGCGTCGGAACATCCCGTCCGCCGTCCCGGTCTGCCCCGCCGGGCTGCGGCCGCCCTGGCCGTGTGCGCCGCGCTGGTGATTGCCGCCGCAGCGGCAGGCCCCACCCTGTGGAAAATCATTCAGGAGGATTTGGGGTCCCGAGCCCCCTACGTCACCGAGGTGCTGGGTGGCTGTGAGGACCAGGGCGTCCGCATGGAGGTGCAGGCCGCCCTGGCGGACAGCCGCCTCACCCGCCTCTACTTCACCATGGAAGATCTGACCGGGGAGCTCTTTCATGAAGATACCGCCTGCGACCTGCTTCTCTCCCTGGAGACCGGCGGGACGTTCAGCTGGGGCAACGGCGGAAGCGGACTGAAGGTGCTGGACTACGACCCGGAGCGGCATCTGGCCACTCTGGTGTACAGCCGGGGCACCGACGAGCTCTCCCAGGAGCCGCCCACCCGTGCAAAGCTGGATATGACCTACCTTCTCCCCGGGGAACGGTCGGCCCGCATTGCGCTGGACGGCACGGATATTCCCTCTTCCACTCTGGAGAGCACCACGCCGGAAAGCGGCGCGACCGTGCTCCTGCCGGGCCAGACGCCCCTGCTTATTGCAGGGAATGAGCAGCTTCCCGGCGACACACTGTGTCCCGTGGAAGAATCTGACCACCCGGATGTCTTTATCTCCTCCATGGGCTTTGCCACAGACGGACGCTACCATATACGCTTTGCTCAGAGTGCGAAGGTCTCCTCCGCCGATGCGTCGGAGTACGCCGATCAACCGGTTTTCAGCGTTGAATACTACCTCTATGACCCGGAGGACCCCAACCGCTGGCCCAGCCAGGGCGTGGGGGACGCAGTGTGGACCGCTGTGGAGGGGGGCTGGGACGTGTGCCTGCCCAGCCTGACAGAGGATACCCTGCCATATCTGAATCTCCTGGCGCTCCGCGCCCATTACTCTGTGGCCGGCGGACGTATTGAAGGGAATTGGGAAATTACCGTCCCCGTGGAGGCCGTGGAGCAGCGGACCGCCGCTCCGGCAGAGACAGTGCTATTCCCTTATACCCGGAACGGGGAATTGCCCTACGGCCGGGATTGGGACGCCCAACTGGACCAGGTGACCGTCTCTCCTCTCAGTATCTGCGCCGATTTCTCTACGCCTGACGGACAGGAATACCCCTGTCAGCTCACCGGCTCAGAGCTGTCCCTCGCCGTCTCGCTCTCTGACGGTACCACCCTCGCCCCTGCCTACTGTGACGAGGTATGGAGCCAGCGGGTGGGCTGGGTGATGTGGGAGTTCAACGAGCCCATTGATCTGTCGCTGGTGGAATCGGTGACCCTCAACGGGGAGACCATCCCACTGTCATAACAAGACAAGCGCCCCGCGGCCTGGCTGCCGCGGGGCGCTTCTTATTTTACAGGCTCTTCTCCAGATTGGCCTTGATGGCCCGGAGGAACTCCAGGGAGGTGACGCCCTTGGCGGGAGTCTCGCCCTCCCACAGGCCCACCAGATCCTTGGTCATCACGCCGCCCTCGATGGTGGCGATGGTGGCGGCCTCCAGCTTGTCGGCGAAGGTCATCAGGTCGGCATTGCCGTCCAGCTCGCCCCGCTTGCGGAGGGCGCCGGACCAGGCGAAGAGGGTGGCCACCGGGTTGGTGGAGGTCTCCTCGCCCTTCAGGTACTTGTAGTAGTGGCGGGTGACGGTGCCGTGGGCGGCCTCGTACTCGTACTTGCCGTCGGGGCTGACCAGCACGGAGGTCATCATGGCCAGGGAGCCGAAGGCGGTGGACACCATGTCGCTCATCACGTCGCCGTCGTAGTTCTTGCAGGCCCAAATGAAGCCGCCCTTGGAGCGGACCACGCGGGCCACAGCGTCGTCGATGAGGGTGTAGAAGTACTCGATGCCCAGCTCCTCGAACTTGGCCTTGTACTCGGCGTCGTAGATCTCCTGGAAGATGTCCTTGAAGGTGTGGTCATACTTCTTGGAGATGGTGTCCTTGGTAGCGAACCACAGGTCCTGCTTGGTGTCGATGGCGTACTGGAAGCAGGAGCGGGCAAAGGAGGAGATGGAGCTGTCCTTGTTGTACTGACCCTGGAGCACGCCGGCGCACTCGAAGTCGTACACGGTCTGGCGGAACTGCTCCTTGCCGCTCTCATCGGTGAACACCAGCTCAGCCTTGCCGGGGCCGGGCACCCGGTACTCGGTGCCCTTGTACACGTCGCCGTAGGCGTGACGGGCGATGGTGATGGGCTCCTTCCAGGTCTTGACCACCGGGGAGATGCCCTTGACCATGATGGGGGCGCGGAACACGGTGCCGTCCAGAATGGCCCGGATGGTGCCGTTGGGGGACTTCCACATCTCGGTGAGCTTGTACTCCTCCACACGCTGGGCGTTGGGGGTGATGGTGGCGCACTTGACGGCCACGCCGTACTTCTTGGTGGCCTCGGCGGAATCGATGGTCACCTGATCCCGGGTCTTCTCCCGCTCGGGCAGGCCCAGGTCGTAATACTCGGTCTTCAGGTCAATATAAGGCAGCAGCAGCTCGTCCTTAATCTGCTGCCACAGGACGCGGGTCATCTCGTCCCCGTCCATCTCCACCAGAGGGGTGGTCATCTTGATTTTCTCCATCAGGCTTCACTCCTTTGCCGCGATAACGCGTTTGAGTCATTATATCCTTTTTTCCCCTGTTCCGCAAGCATTAAGGGGTGTGGAAATCCTCCTGTTCATAAAAGCCCGGCGGCAGGCGGGATGGGGCTCTCACCTTTCTGTCTCCCCAAAAGCGCCAGCAACATACAATTTTATCCAGAATCTCCGTTATTTCCTCTTTGCCTTGAAATTTCGGAGAGAAACTATATAATTTAGAGCATAGGCGCTCTGGCTGCCCCTCAGCTTCTCTCCCTCTTCAGCGGCGCATTCCCGTCTTCGCGGAAGGATGGTTGTAATTTCATGTACTATAAAATCGGCTCGCTGGCAAAGCGCTTCGGCATCACGCCCCAGGCCCTGCGGTTTTATGAGCAGCACGGCCTTCTGGTTCCGGAGCGCCAACAGGACGGCACCGCCCGGCGCTATCAGGCCCGCAATCTCAAATGGCTGTACAGCATCCGCCGGTACCATGAGCTGGGCTTTTCTCTGGACGAGACCCTCGCGCTTTTCTCCTGTGAGACGCCTGAGGCACTGGGCCGCATGGTGGCGGAAAAGCAGGCGGAGACGGAGCGGGAGCTGGAGTCCCTCACCCGCCGCCTGAAGGCCCTCCAGCGCCAGGAGGCCGACCTGGCGCTGATCTCCCGGCTGCTCTACCGGTGTGAACGCTCCTCCATGCCCCAGCTCTGGCTTCTGGTGGACCAGACCGGCCAGCATATCGACTTCTCCCAGTCCCTTCAGCGGGAGGTTCAGGACTGGATGCTCTGTCTTCCCTGGGTCTATGCCGCTTCTGTGGTGGAGTCCTCCGCCCTGTTTGACCCGGAGCAGACCGGCACCAGGAAAAGCGGCTTCTGTGTGGAGGCGTCTGTGGCCTCAAAAATCGGCCTGTCTCCCGGCGCGCACGCCGTCTCCTTGGGTGGCGGGCCGGCCATTCATACCGTTGCAGTTTTATGTCAACAGAACGCTGATAGAAAATTGGACCTTCTGTCTTGACGGGAGCGGGGAAGAGCGAGTAAAATAAAACGTACCGGACAGCCTGGGTACAGCGTACCAGGGCTGTTTTGCTTTTTGTACGGAATGAAAACAGAATAGGAAGGCAGGGGCAAGGGCGTCCCGGGACAATGGGGTCCCATCTGAAACGATGGGAGGAATTGTAATATGGCAGTGAAGTATATCTTTGTCACCGGCGGCGTGGTTTCCGGACTGGGAAAGGGCATTGCGGCGGCGTCCCTGGGACGGCTGCTCAAGCAGCGGGGCCTGCGGGTGGCCCTCCAGAAGTTCGACCCCTACCTAAACGTGGACCCGGGCACCATGAACCCCTACCAGCACGGCGAGGTGTTCGTCACCGACGACGGCGCCGAGACCGACCTGGATCTGGGCCACTATGAGCGCTTTACCGACGAAAATCTCACCGTCAACTCCTCGGTCACCTCGGGCAAGGTGTACTGGACCGTGCTGAGCCGGGAGCGGAGCGGCGACTATCTGGGGGGCACCATCCAGGTCATCCCCCACATCACCGACGAGATCAAGAGCCGGATCTACCGGGTGGGCCGGTCCGGAGCGGTGGATGTGGTCATCACCGAAATCGGCGGCACCGTGGGCGACATCGAGTCCCAGCCCTTCCTGGAGGCCATCCGCCAGGTGGGCCAGGAGGTGGGGCGTCAGGACGTGATGTACCTCCACGTGTCCCTCATCGTGTCCATCCCGGGCACCGGGGAGCTGAAGAGCAAGCCCACCCAGCACTCGGTGAAGGAGCTGCTGGGCCTGGGCATCCAGCCCGACGTGATTCTGGCACGGAGCGACAGCCCGGTGCCCCGTGACCTGCGGGAGAAGATCGCCCTCTTCTGCAACATCGCCCCGGAGAATGTGATCCCCAACCTAACCGCACCCATCCTCTACGAGGTGCCCCTCATGCTGGAGCAGGAGGGCCTGGCCAGAGCAGTTTGCCGCCGTCTGGGCCTGGGGGATACCGCCCCCGACCTGACCGAGTGGGAAGCCATGGTGGAGCGGGCCAAGCGCCCGGCGGGGACGGTGCGTATCGCCCTGGTGGGCAAGTATGTGGCCCTCCACGACGCCTATCTGTCGGTGGCCGAGGCCCTCACCCATGGCGGCATTGAAAACGGCGTGAAGGTGGACATCAAGTGGGTGGACGCCGAGCAGGTCACCGACGAGAACGCGGCAGACCTGCTGCGTGACTGTGACGGCATCCTGGTACCCGGCGGCTTCGGAAGCCGTGGTGTGGAGGGCAAAATCTCCGCTATCCGGTACGCCCGGGAGAACAACGTGCCCTTCCTGGGCATCTGCCTGGGCATGCAGATGGCGGTGGTGGAGTTTGCACGCCATGCAGCCGGTCTCACCGGCGCCCACTCCGCCGAGCTGGACCCGGCCACCCCCTATCCGGTCATCGCCCTGATGGACGAGCAGCGGAACGTGACCGAGAAGGGGGGCACCATGCGCCTGGGGGCCTATCCCTGCCGCCTGACGGAGGGAGACACCAAGATCCGCAGGGCCTACGGCCAGGAGGTCATCTCCGAGCGCCACCGCCACCGCTACGAGTTCAACAACCAGTACCGGGAGGCCCTGACGGCCAAGGGGCTGGTACTCTCCGGCCTCTCTCCCGACGGCAGTCTGGTAGAGACAGTGGAGCTGCCCGGCCACCCCTGGTTTGTGGGAGTGCAGTACCACCCGGAATTCAAGAGCAGACCCAACAAGGCCCACCCCCTGTTCCGGGACTTTGTGGCTGCTGCTGTGAAAGAGAAGAAGTCATAATATAAATTATGTAAACTGAAATCCTCGGAAAGAGAAAGGAGAACGCCTGTGTTTCAGGGCTTCAGCGACAAGACGATAGATTTTATGTGGGGCATCCGCTTCAACAACGAGAAGACCTGGTTTGAGGCCCACAAGGAGGAGTACCTCACCCACTTCTACAACCCCATGCGGGAGCTGGGGCGGCAGGTGTTCGACGAGATGACCCAGCGGCACGGGGACCTGGGGCTGGTGCTCAAGGTGTCCCGCATCTACCGGGATGCCCGGCGGCTCCACGGCCGGGGACCCTATAAGGACCACCTGTGGCTGTCCATGGAGCGCCCGGGCGGCGAGGAGTGGACGGGCCGGCCGGTGTTCTGGTTTGAGCTGGCCCCCGAGTCCTGGAGCTACGGCCTGGGCTACTGGTGCGCAGGCGCCCTGACCATGGCCAAGTTCCGTGCCCGGCTGGACCGGGACCCCAAGTCCTTTGAGAAGCTGGTGCGGGCCTTCAACAAGCAGAAAGAGTTTGTGCTGGAAGGGGAGGAGTACAAGCGCCCCAAGGGACAGACTACCCCGCTGCTGACCCCCTGGTACAACCGGAAAGGGCTGGTGCTCTCCCGGGAGTGCCCCAACGGCGGCGTGCTCTTCACGCCGGAGCTGCCCCAGGTGCTGGTGGACGGGTATAGCTTCCTCCTGCCCTACTACCGCTACTTCCTCTCTCTGGAGGGGGACCCGGACCCCAGGGACGGACAGTAAACAAGAAAAAATTGCATCACAAAAAAAGCCGTCCGCCGCACATACTGTCTTTGAACAGACAGAAAGGCGGCGGACGGGATGGAAAACAGGCAGTACAGGCGAAAATTTGCTCTTTTGAGCGGTGCGGCGGTCCTGGCGCTGGCCCTTACGGCGGGGGCTGCGCTGAGGGCCGCTTTGCCTGCCGCCGTCACGGTGGAGAGCACCGCCCAGGTGCCCGTGCTGTCCGAAGACGGGGAGCAGAAGCTCATCGCCCTCACCTTTGACGACGGACCCCGACGCTCCACCACCACCGCCCTGCTGGACGGGCTGGCGGAGCGGGGGGTACACGTCACCTTCTTCCTCATCGGCGCCCAGGTGGAGGGCAATGAGGACATTGTCCGCCGCATGGAGGCAGAGGGGCACCAGGTGGGCATCCACACCTATGACCACATAAAGCTGACCGGACTGAACCGGGCGGACTTTGATGCCCAGGTGGGCCGCACCCGGGACCTGCTGGCGGGCATACTGGGGCACCGGGATTTTCTTCTCCGGCCGCCCTACGGCATGACGGACGCCTCGGTAAAGGCGTGGGCGGAGTGCCCCATCATCATCTGGTCCATTGACCCGGAGGACTGGCGGGACCAGAACACACCCCGGGAGGTAGCGGAGGTGACGGCCCAGGCCAGGGACGGGGCCATTGTCCTCATGCACGACATCTTCCCCGCCTCGGTGGACGCCGCCCTTCAGATTGTGGACCAGCTCCACGCCCAGGGCTACCTTTTTGTCACGGTAGAGGAGCTGTTCGCCGCCCGGCATATTTCACTGGAGTCCGGAGAGAGCTACTCCAATGCCTACCCATGAAACAGCTGAGCCATTCAGGCCTGACGCCCCCGCATCTGCGGCGGGTGCCAGGCCTGTTTCTGTACTGCGGTGTCTTCCGTCAAACGGCCCCGGCAGAGCGCGTCCAAATCCCTTGCTTTTTTTGTCAGCCCGGGGTACAATATGAATACTTTAGCTGTGAAATGCGGTATACTGCCGTTTCCAAAAGTTCCGGAAGGAGGAACTCCCGATGACGCGGGAAGAGGCGTTTGAATTTCTGGACCGGACCGCCCGGGGCATTGCGGAGATGTTCGGCAGCTCCTGCGAGACCCTGGTCCACGACATGGGGGATCCCACCCACCCGATTTTGTCCATCTATAACGGACATATCTCCGGGCGGACGGTTGGATCCACCATGGACATCCTGGGCACCGACCTGGCGCTGGACGAGACAGCCCTGGTAACCGACTTTGTCAACCTGTATGCCACCACCCCAAGCGGCCAGCAGATCAAGAGCAGTACCTTCCACCTCATCGGGGACGGGTACAATCTGGCCCTGGGCATCAACTTTGACTACACCTCTCTGGTGTACGCCAACCGGATTCTGGTGGACCTGATGAGCGCCGAGGCCGACCTCCAGAGCGCCATGTGGCGGGGCGGGGACAGCCAGCTCTCCGCCATCTTTGACGAGTGCGTCAGCGCTGTGGGTAAGCCGGTGTCCGCCCTGACCAAAAAGGACCGGATGAAAATTATCGCACTTTTGGAACAGAAAAACGCCTTCTCCTACCGCAAGTCGGTGCCCTTTGTGGCCCGGCGGCTCCAGGTGTCCCGGTACACGGTGTACAAATACCTGGGGGAGCTGACCGGCGGCGGAGAGGAAGAGGAAAAATAGACTGATACCCGGCCAGGCCGGAAACAAGGAGGAACTTCCATGATGAAATACGAGGAGCAGATTCGCGCCTATTTTGATGACCCCGCCAAGCAGAAGGAGCTGGTGGCGGCGGTGTGCCGTCTGGTGTCCATCCGCAGTGTGAAGGGTGAGGCCCAGCCGGGCATGCCCTTCGGCGAGGGTCCCGCCCGGGCCCTGGACGAGGCCCTGAAGCTGTGCGATGAGCTGGGCTTTGCCACCAAGAACCACGACGGCTACGTGGGCACCGCCGAGCTCAACGACAAGGACACCATTCTCCACATTCTGGCCCACATGGACGTGGTGGGCGAGGGCAAGGGCTGGGACACCGACCCCTACGGCCCTGTGGAGAAGGACGGCGTGCTCTATGGCCGGGGCGTGGCCGACGACAAGGGCCCCGCTGTGGCGGCTCTCTTTGCCATGAAGTGCGTGAAGGACCTGGGCATTCCTCTGAACCACTCGGCCCGCATGATCCTGGGCACCGACGAGGAGTCCGGCTCCGAGGACATTGCCCACTACTACGCCACCGAGCCCTACGCCAAGTACACCTTCTCCCCTGACGCGGACTTCCCCGTCATCAATATCGAGAAGGGCCACTATCACCCCGACTTCGGCAGCACCTGGGCCAAATCCGAGGCCCTGCCCCGGGTGACCGAGCTGAAGGGCGGCTTCCGCACCAACGTGGTGCCGCCGGAGGCCCAGGCCTTTGTGGCGGGCATGCTGGTGACCGATATCGGCCCCCACGTGGAGCACCTGAGCCATGAGACCGAGGCCACCTTCACCCTGGAGGCGGAGGAGGGCGGCACCCGTATCCTCTGCGCGGGCAAGAACGCCCACGCCGCCAGCCCTGACGGCGGCAACAACGCCATCACCGCCCTGCTGGCTCTGCTGGCTCACCTCCAGCTGGCCGACTGCGGTAGCACCGCCGCCATCAAGTCCATGCACCATCTCTTCCCCCACGGGGACACCAGAGGCAAGGCCCTGGGCATCGCCCAGGAGGATGAGCTGTCCGGCCACCTGACCCTGAACCTGGCCCTCATGACCCTGGACGAGACCGGCTTCAGCGCCAAGTTTGATGTGCGCTTCCCCATCTGCGCCAACGAGGACAACTGCAAGAAGGCCTGCGAGGCCTCCTTTGCCGCCCACGGCATCTCCGTCACCGGCGACGGGGACATGACCACCGTCCACCACACCGACGCCAACTCCCCCTTTGTCCGCACCCTGCTCACCTGTTATGAGAACTACACCGGCGTGAAGGACGCCAAGCCCCTGGCCATCGGCGGCGGCACCTATGTCCACGATATCCCCGGCGGCGTGGCCTTCGGCTGTGAGCTGCCCGGCTCCGATCCACGGATGCACGGCCCCAATGAGCGCATCCCCGTGGCCGACCTGGTGCTCTCCTGCAAGATCTTCGCCCAGGCCATTGCCGAGCTTTGCGGCTGAGAAACCCGTCAGCCTGGAAAGAAAACCATTCCCCGTCCCGCGCATTGACAGAGCGGAGTGTTCCGGCCTGCCTGAAGCGCCGGAGCCTCCCTCTGGACAAGTTGCACCATATACAGAGAATGGAGGAACTGAGAATGAAGAAACTGCGCAAGCTCACCCTGCTCACCCTGGCTCTGTCCCTTGTCCTGTGCCTGACCGGCTGCGACCTCTTCGGCGGCGGCGTCACCAAGGAGGATGCGGTGGACTATGTCAAAGCCCAGATGGACGTGATTTACAAGGGCGAATTCCAGGGCTATCTGGACCTGGTGGCCGACTCCACAGAAGAGGAGTGCCAGGAGGCTTATGACAGCAAGATGACCGCCGAGGCGGAGTATCTGATGAGCTGCCTGGCCATCGAGTACCCCACCGAGGAACTGACCGCCCGCTTCGCCGACCTCTACCGGCAGATCTTTGCCAAGGCGGACTACACGGTTCAGGAAGCCAGCAAGCTGGACGACGGCAGTTACTCCGTCAAGGTGGTAGTGAAGCCCATCGACATCATCGACCAGCTCAACAGCGCCTGGTATGACTTCAGCGAGGAGTTTGAGGCCAAGTATGCCGACGTGGACCCCAATGCCATGACCGACGCCGAGTGGGAAGACTGGTATGTGAATACCTATGATGCCGACTACGGCCAGAGCCTGGCCGACCTGCTGGAGTCCCTGATTCCCTCCCTGGGCTACATGGAGGAGACCTCCATCCTGGTGCAGGTTCAGCCCGACGAGGACGGTTACTACTATCTCAGCGACGACGATTTCTCCAACCTGGACTGGCTTGTGGTCTATTACGACAGCCTGGGTACCTAAAGAGAACATAAAAAGCGGCCGTCCGGCATTTGCCGGACGGCCGCTTTTGTGTTATTCCGCCAGATAGAGGGATACCTTTTCCACCACAGCCGCAGCGGCATCCTCGGGTGTGAGGGAGCCGCTGAGCAGGCCGGGAATCTGGTCCAGCACAGCCTCCTTCACCACCTGGTCGGTGAGGATGGGGGTGTCCAGCGTGCCGCACAGGTCCAGGAAGCCCATGTCGCTGACCACGCTTCCGTCCTCCGATGTCAGAGTCTCCTGCACCAGCTTCTCCAGAGAGCTGCCGTTGACCGGGAAGCCGTCGGAGAGATAGGAGTCCTGTACGGTGGGGGAGAGCATCATCTCCACGAAGCTGGCGGCCAGCTCCTGCTGGCTGCTGGTGGACAGAATGCCCACAGCGCCCACCGGGGTGTACTGGCCCCTGCCAAAGAGGCTGTCCAGCCCGTAGCCGTTCCGGGACAGACTGGAGCAGATATTCTCCAGGCCGTAAATGCCGGACAGGGTGGAGGCGTGGAAACGTGCCCGTCCCGCCTGCAGATCGTAAGGGCCCATATCCAGCATTTCATAGCCGCCGTTGGAGCTGACGGATGCCACCATGGTGAAGGCGGCGTCGTCCGACTGAGGCGTGTAGCGCTTTACACTCTCATCCAGGGCCAGGACGGTGCGGAAATAGTCGGCCAGGGCAGCTTCATCCACGCCGTCCTGGATGAGAAAGGAGGAAGCGCTCACGTCATAGAACTCCATCAGCATACCGGTGCCCTCCTCGTCCCACAGGGTCTGGGGCGCACGCAGGAAGGGCGGATCGTCCTTCTCTCCCGCCTCGGTCAGCTTCAGAAGGGCCTCCAGGGAGGTGACGGACGCAACCTCATCGGGTTTGCCCATCATAACGGGCAGAGTAAACCGGGCGGGAGCGCCGTAAATCTTCCCGTCTCTGGCATAGGCGCCCATCAGGTTGGACATGAGCCCGTTCTCAGCCACCATGCGGTCAATCAGAGCGGTTATGTCTGTCAGAACGCCCTTTTCGATGTAGGAGTCCACAGGCAGGCCGTCCAGCAGCAGAATGTCCGGCCCGTTTCCGCTGAGAATCTCGGTGTTCAGCGAACGGATAATGTCCTCGGTGGTGGCAGAGGCGTTCTCGTCCAGGGCCACCCGGAAGTTGACCCGCACATTGGGGTTGCGGCGCTGGAACTCGCCGATGGTCTGCCGGATGGTGCTGTTGTCCTTGAGGGAGAACACGGTCAGCTCGGTATCCGGGTTGGTGGGGGTGTTGGGGTCAAAGACATAGTACATGAGCTGGTAGCTGTTCTCGCCGGTGGAGAGCAGGGCGTGGAAGCCGTCGCCGCCGTCGCCCGTCAGACCGGCAATGGTCACGTTGGGCATGACCAGAGTGGTCAGGCCGCCGTCCACCAGCCGCTCCCACAGCTTGCCGTCCAGGGACTGGCGGTAGATGCCGGAAGTGTCGGCCAGGAAAATGCCGTCACCGTCCATCCCAACGGCGGTGAGAAAGCCCAGACCGTCGTAGCTGTATGTGCCGCTCTGCCTGCCGGTGTCCAGGTCATAGGTCACCAGGGCGCTGGAGTCCTGATTGAGCATGATGAGGGTGTTCTCCCAGACAGCGGTGCTGCCCGGCATGGGCATGCCGGGGTATTCGGCCACCAGCGTACCGTCCGTCGAGTAGCGGGAGGCCCCGGGCGTGCTGAACATCAGCAGGAAGCCGTCGGAGAGGGGGACAATGCCGGAGACATATTTCTGGCCGTCAAAGGTGACCACACTGCCGCCCTCCTCCGAAACAGAGACATCGGCGGGTACTCCATCGAGGACAGCGGAGTTGGCTGCACCGGCAGCGCCGCCTTCGGGCGTCTGCTCAGGCGCGGCCAGGTCTGGAATGTCAATCTGCTCAAAGGTTACCCCGTCGGTGCTGCGGGCCACCAGAGAGCTCTTCGTGCCGGAGGCATAGAGGACATAGATGGTGCCGTCCGCCCCTTCGGTCAGGGCCCGTACATAGCCATTCTCGCCCAGCAGAGCGGGCAGGCCCTCCAGAGCCGTGCGCTGGGGCTCGCCGCCGTCGGCGGGGAACACATAGCGATAGTATCCCAGCCCATTCTCATCTCCGGTCTGGGCCAGCAGGGAGAGGTCGCCGTTTTCCTGCCGCCGGAGGCCTCCTGCCAGATACATGTTCTCCAGGACGGGGCCCTGTTCCTCAATATAGCGGCCCATGGCGGTCTCGCTGCCGCTCTCCTGGCCGCAGCCCGCCGCCAGTCCCAGCAGCAGAGTCAGAGACAGGGCCAGTGCGATGATTCGTTTCATAAGTCAGCTCCTTCCGTTGTGGTGAGGCCAGCATAGCACGGCTTTCTGTAAAAAACCTTTAAGCGGGACGGGGAATGAAATTTCAGGGAAATGGCCGCTTCTTATAGATTTCTTAGAGAAGCGGCTGGTATACTGATACCAAGGAAGGAGGGGAAACCCTTGCACATTCTCATGGTAGAGGACGACGCCGACCTGTGCAGCGCGGTGGAGATCCATCTGAAGAAGGTGGGGCACACCGCCGACATGGCCCACGACGGGGAGGACGGGCTCCACTTTGCCCTTCAGAACGCCTATGATCTGATTCTTCTGGACCGGATGCTGCCGGGCATGGACGGCCTGGAGCTGGTTTCCAGGCTGCGGAAGGCGGGCATTACCGCGCCGGTGCTGATGGTCACCGCTCTGGACGGGGTGTCCGACCGGGTGGACGGGCTGGACGCCGGGGCGGACGACTATCTGACCAAGCCCTTTGCGGCCGAGGAGCTGCTTGCACGGATTCGGGCCCTGGCCCGCAGACCGGTCCAGTGGGAGCAGGGCGGCGTCCTGAGCCGGTGGGGGCTGGAGCTGGACGCCAAGCTGTGCACCCTGTTGGGGCCGGGCGGCTCCTGCTCCCTCTCCAAGCGGGAGAGCCGCCTGCTGGAGATTTTCCTCCGCAACGCCGGACAGACCATGACCCGGGAGCTGCTGCTGGCCCGGGTGTGGGGGCCTGACGCGCCGGTGGAGGAGGGCAATCTGGACAACTACATCCACTTTCTCCGCCGCCGGCTGTCGGCGGTGGGCAGCGGTGCCCGGATTGTCACCGTCCGGGGTGTGGGCTACCGGCTGGAGGAGGGCGCATGAGCGGCGCCGCCCGCAGACAGGAGGCTCTGCTCCGGCTGCGCCGCCGGCTGACCCTGCTGGCCGCCGGACTGACCGGGGCGGTGCTGCTGGTGATGGCTCTGGTGGCTCTGTCCATCGCGGAGGAGCAGCTGCGGGTGAGCCGGGAGTCGGCCTTTCAGAGCAATATCAACGCCATTGTGGCCAAGATTCAGGCCGACCGGATTATCTCCACCGAATGGCTGGCCCAGACAGAGGCCACCGACCGGCTCATCATCGCCCTGTGGGACGGAGGGGCGCCCCTGCGCTTCTCCGGCGCCTGGACGCCGGAGACCGGCCGGGAGACGCTGATCCAGCGGGCACGAGAGGAGGGCACGGTCAGAGGTGTGGACGTGGACGCCCGGCCCCTCTCGGTCATCGAGACCACCTCCACGCCGCCCTTTGAGGTGGCCGGGGACCATGGGGACCGGTATCTTGCCGCCGTGGTGCTCATCCCGGCCCACGACGGCTGGCAGAGCCTGGTGCTCCTCCGGGACATGACGGGAGCGGAGCGGCAGGTGCTGCTGCTCCGGGCGGCCTTTGCCGGACTGGTGGTCCTGGGTGTGGCAGCCCTGCTGGGCCTGTGCTGGGTGCTGGCAGGCCGGGCTATGGCCCCTGTTGAGGCCAGCCAGCGGCGGCAGGCGGAGTTTGTGGCCGCCGCCTCCCATGAGCTCCGGGCGCCTCTGGCGGTGATCCGCACCAGCGCCTCCGCCCTGCGTGTGGAGCCGGAGCGGGTAAACACCCTGACCGACGGCATCGAGCGGGAGTGCGCCCGCATGGCCCGGCTGGTGGAGGATCTGCTCTCCCTGGCGGGCATGGATGCGGGCACCTGGTCAATCCGGCGGGAGCGGGTGGACCTGGATACCCTGCTGCTGGAGACGGCTGAGGACTTCTATCCCATCGCCCGGCGGAAGGGGCAGACCCTGGCGCTGGAGGTACCCGACGAGCCCCTTCCGGCTGTGACGGGAGACCCCCAGCGGCTGCGGCAGATTCTCTCCGTGCTGCTGGACAACGCCTGCTCCTATACGCCGGAGGGCGGAACCATTACTCTCTCGGGGACGGTGGAGGGCCGCTGGGCCTGCCTGCGGACAGCGGACACAGGGCCGGGTATCGGACCGGAGCACCTGCCCCATATCTTCGATCGCTTCTACCGGGCGGATACCGCCCGCACCGGCAAGGGCCACTTCGGCCTGGGGCTGTCCATCGCCCGGGAGCTGGCCCGGCTCCATGGCGGGGAACTGTCGGTGGAGCGCACCACGCCCCAGGGCACTGTGTTCCTGCTCCGACTGCGCCTGTAAAAGAAGAAAGAGAACGCCGCGCTGCTTTGCAGCGCGGCGTTTTTGCATACTCAGGCGCCGAGAAGCTTCATAAGAGCGGCACCGAACTTGTTCCAGTAGCCCATGACAAAGATGATGAGCACCAGCAGAGGCAGCACATAGCGGAAGTAGGGACGGAACCGGGCGGGGAAACGGATGCCCTCGCCGGCGTCCGCCTCGGCCAGGAAGTTGTCCCAGCCCCAGCCGTGCTTGGAGACGCAGAAGAGCAGATACACCAGGCTGCCCAGGGGGAGCAGGTTGTCGGAGAGGATGAAGTCCTCCAGGTCCATGACCACGGTGCCGTCGCCCAGGGGGTTGAAGCCGGACCACAGGTTGAAGCCCAGCAGGCAGGGCAGGCTGAGGATGAAGATAACCACCATGTTCACCAGCACCGACTTCTTGTGGCTCCAGCCCCACTTGTCCATGGGGAAGGTGATGATGTTCTGGAACACGGCGATGACGGTGGACAGGGCGGCGAAGGACATGAACACGAAGAACAGCGCGCCCCACAGACGGCCCAGAGGCATGGCGTTGAACACGTTGGGCAGGGTAATGAAGATCAGGTTGGGGCCGCTGTCGGGCTGGATGCCGAAGGCGAAGGCGGAGGGGAAGATAACCAGACCCACCACAAAGGCCACAAAGGTGTCCAGAATGCCCACGTTGATGGCCTCGCCCATGAGGCGGTGCTCCTTGCCGATGTAGCTGCCGAAGATGGCCATGGCGCCGATGCCCAGGGACAGGGTGAAGAAGGACTGGCCCATGGCGGCGAAGATGGCCTCGCCCAGGATGAAGTTGCCGTTGGCGTCGTACATCAGGTTGTGGAAGTTGGGCTTAAGGTAGAACTCAAGGCCGGCCATGGCGTTCTCCAGGGTGACGGAGCGCACCACCAGCACAATCAGAATGGCCAGCAGCATCACCATCATCACCTTGGTGATCTTCTCCACGCCGTCCTGCAGGCCCAGAGAGCACACGCCCATGCCGATGAGGATGACCAGAATCATGAACACCAGCATGAGGCCCGGGTTGGACAGCATGCCGGAGTAGATGTCCTGGACGGCCTGGGTGTCAGCGCCCACAAAGTCGCCCTTGGCCATCTTGATGCAGTAGAGAATCATCCAGCCGGCCACGGTGGTGTAGAACATCATGAGCATGTAGTTGCCCGCCATGCCGAACCAGCTGTACCAGTGCCACTTAGTGCCCTTGGGCTCCAGCTTGTGGAAGCTGGTGGCGATGCTCTGGCGGCTGGCACGGCCCACGGAGAACTCCATGGCCATAATGGGCAGGCCCAGAATCACCAGGAACGCCAGATAGATCAGCACAAAGGCGGCGCCGCCGTATCTGCCTACAATGTACGGGAAGCGCCACACGTTTCCCAAACCGATTGCGCATCCCGCCGAAATGAGCACAAAGCCCAGACGGGAGGCAAAGGTCTCTCTCTCATTCACAGGAAACCCTCCTTACATCTTTATAAGAGATATCGTGAAAACACACATTGAGTTATGATAGAGCATTTGGCAGGGAAAGTCAATCTTTCACCGGGACAATTGGGGAAAAGACGGGGAAAAAACAGAGGAAGAGGTTTACAAAATGTTTTAAAACAGGAGGTGAAATTTCCAGATAGTTTAGAGAATGGTTTTGTATGCTTATTCCACTGATTTGAATTCGGAGGGATACCCATGGCGTGGAACACGGCGGAACGGATACAGGAAGAGCGGGCGCGGCTGGCCACAGGGACCCCGCCGGAGCACAGAATGAAGCACAACCTTCAGCGGAAGGCGGCCAAGGCCCTGGCCGGCTTTTTTATCCTCATGCTGGTGCTGACCCTTCTGTCCCGGGCGGCCTACGGCATCACTGTGGCCCGGGTGGAGACGGAGAAGAGCAAGAGCGGTATCCTGACCCAGCGCTGCACCATAACCGGCGCCATCCAGGCCATGGGCGACCTGACGGTGAACCTGCCGGAGGGACTGGAGGTCAGCCGGATAACGGCGGTCCAGGGACAGTCAGTCCAAGCGGGAGATACCCTGCTGGAGCTGGACCAGGAGAGTCTGGCCCGGGCCGTGGAGATCCTGGAACAGGAGCTGGCCCTGCTGGACCTGAAGATTGCCAACGCGGCGAAGGGGCAGACTTCAGAGGGGACGGACGCTGTTCTCGCCGCCCAGGACAATCTGGAGACCGCCAAGACCACCCTGGAGCGGGCTCAGGAGGACTACCAGCGGCTGACCGAGAGCCGTGGGGTGACGGAGGACCGGGCCGCCCAGGACCTGACGGAGGCGCAGGAAAAGGTAGCTCAGGCGGAGGCGGATCTGGCGGAGGCAAAGGTCAAGGCCAAGGAGGCGTTGGTCAAGGCGGCCAAGGAGGCGCTGGAGACGGCCGAGGACAACCTGGAGACGGTGAAGGAGTCGGCGGCTGAGGCGGAAGATGCCGCCCAGCAGAGTTTGGATGCGGCTCAGGACCAGCAGAGCAGCGCGGACACCTCCTATTATGCTGCTGTCAACACCTATAACCGGGCGGTAGAGGCGGAAAAGCAGGCCCAGGCGGATCTGGATGCCGCCCTGGCCCAGGGGGACGAGGAGGCCATTGCGGCGGCCCGCACTGCCCTCCTCCAGGCCCAGAGCAGCAAGGACCAGGCAGAGGCCAGCATGAACAGCCTGGCAGACGCCAGTTCCACTGCCTACAATGCGGTGAAGCGTGCCAAGGATAACCTGAAAAAGGTCAAGGAAAAGTGGGCGGAGAAGATAGAGGAGGCCGAAGCGGAGGTAAAAACGGCCGAGGAAAAGCTGGAAGAGACGGAGAAGCGTACCGACGTGAGCGAGGAGACCCTGGTGGTCACCGCCCAGTCCGCCCTGGACGCCGCTCAGCAGGGGCTCCGGACCGCCCAGCGGGCGTCAGAAGATGCCGCCTCCGCCACTGAGGATCAGCTGCTCACCGCCCAGCGGGCCATTGAGACCGCCCAGCAGGGACTTGAGAGCGCCCAGCGGGGGCTGGAGAGCGCTCAGCAGCAGGCGGAGAACGACAGGAGAACCGATGCCGCCTCTGCCCGGCAGGCGGAGATTGAGCGCCTGGGCTATGTGAGCCAGCGCCGGGAGAAGCAGGAGACCCTGGATATCCTTCGGGCCGCCCAGGAGGCCGGGGGCCGGATCACTGCGCCCATCGGGGGCACGGTGAAGAAAATCCGTACCGAAACCGGCGTGACTCAGGCCGGGGAGCAGGCGGCAGTCCTCTCCCGGGGCGACCTGGGGTACCAGTTTACGGGCACCCTGGACCAGAAGGAGGCCGAGCAGCTGGCGGTGGGGGACGAGGGCTCCCTCTCCTTTACCAGCCAGGGCAAGAATCAGAGTGCCAAGGTGACCATCACCTCCATCAGCGGGGCGGATGACAAGGGACAGGTGACCGTGACGGCGGCGCTGGAGGGAACCGGCTGGGCCGGCGGCGCATCTGCCAAGCTGGAGATCACCAAGCGCAGTGAGCAGTACAACACCACCCTGCCCCTGGGGGCCCTGCGCAGCGGCCGGAACGGGGAGTTTGTGCTGGTGCTGCGGGAGAAGCAGACCGTTATGGGCATGGAGCAGACGGTGGCCCAGGTGCCCGTCACAGTCAAGGCCAAGGACAGCGAGCGGGTGGCCGTGGAGGCGGACGGCCTGCTTCCGGAGGACCAGGTGGTGGTGAGCAGCAGCAAACCCATCGACCATGAGGACCGGGTGCGGGTGCTGGACGAGACGGCGTAACCGGAGGGTGAAGCGATGAAGAGACATACATGGAGGCTGTCCCGGTGGCTTCCCGCCCTGCTCTTTCTCTGCGCCTGGATGGCGGCCCTCTGCTTTGCCCAGCAGTGCGGTCCGCTGACCCAGGGGGCGGCTGTCCGCTGGACAGGGGAGGGTGCCGGCGTCAGCCCCGCCGATCTCTGTCAGGCGGAGCGCTGGGCGGCGAAGGACGGCAGCACCTCCTTTCCCGACCTTGTCCTGTGGCAGGAACAGGAGAACCAGATTCTCACCGACCGGACAGGGGAGCGGAGCACCCCGGTGCGGCTGCTCACCGTGTTCGGTCAGGCGGATCTGCTGTGGCCGGGCGCCTTCCTCCGGGGCGGCTGGCCTGTCCGGGGGGATATCCAGGGCATCGCTCTGGATGAGGCGGCGGCCGCCGCTCTCTGGGGCAGCGCCGACGTGCTGGGCGAGACCGTGGAGTGGAACGGGAATACATATGCCGTCCGGGGCGTGTTCCAGGGAGACGATGGATTGGCCCTGATTCAGACGGAGGAGAGCAGCACGCAGGCCATGGACCGGGCGATGCTCCAATTTCAGGACGGAGGCGGCGGGACGGAGACAACGGCCTGGCTGAGCCAGAACGGCTTCCCGGTGGGACAGGTGACCGACCTGCCTCTGCTGGGCTGGATTCTGAACAGCTTGGCCGCCCTGCCGGGGCTGGCCCTGGGCGTGGTGCTCCTGCTGAGACTGGGGGAGCGGCTGTGGCGGCTGCGCCGCAGTCCGCTGCTGCTCGCCCAGTGCCTGCTCCCCGTGCTGGCGGCGGGCGGGCTGACCCTTTGGGTGCTGGGCTTCCCATGGGAGATTCCCGACCGGCTGATTCCCACCCGGTGGTCTGATTTTGACTTCTGGACCGGGTTGGCCGGTGAGCTGACAGAGGAGCTGTGGACCGCACTGTCTGGCGCCATGAGCGCCCGGGACGGGCTTCTCTGGCCGGCGGCCCTGGGGTGTCTGGTGTGGGCCCTGGCGGCCTGCGCCCTGCTGGCCCCTGCCGGACGGCTGCGCCCGGAGACGGGGACCGGCCTGCTGCTGGCCTGTCTGGGGGCGGCGGGGAGCGTGTTTGTGCTGACGCTGCTGTCTGCCCGGTTGGGCGGCGGAGCGCCGGGGCGGACATGGTGGCTGCTGCCGCCGCTGTGGCTGGCGGCGGATTACGGGCTGCGGTGGCATGACGGGTGGCTGACGGCGGACATCATACCGCCCGGCCCGGCGCTGCCAGCGGGAGAGGAGGAGAGGCTGTGAGACGGCGCAAAAAAGGGCTTCCGCCCTGGCGGCAGGGGGAGCGGGCAGAGGACAGGGCTGTGCCCTGGCTGTTTTTGCTGCCCAGCCTGCTGGCGGTGTCGGTGCTGGTGCTGGTGCCCTTCGGGGATGTGGTGCGCCGGTCCTTCTTCTCCGCCATGAGCGGGCAGTTTGTGGGCCTGAAAAACTATATATCTGTCCTCCAGAACGACGCCTTCCGGCTGGCCGCGGCCAATACGGCCAAATTTGCCGCTGTGTGCATCCCCATCCTGCTGGTGTTCTCCCTGCTGCTGGCCCTGCTGATCCACGCGGTGGAGGACAAGCGGGGTATCTTCAAGACCAGCTTTCTCATTCCGCTTTCCATCCCGGTGGCCTCCATTGTGCTGCTGTGGAAGGTGGTGTTCCATGAGAACGGCCTGTTCAACCAGCTGCTGGCCCTGGTGGGGCTGGAGGGGGCCGACTGGCTGGACAGCAGCCTGACCTTCGGCGTGCTGGTGTTTACCTATCTGTGGAAGAACACGGGCTACGACATGATTCTCTGGCTCTCGGGCATTACGTCCATCCCGCCCGCGCTCTATGAGTCGGCCCAGATGGACGGCGCCGGGGCAGCGGCCCGGTTCTTCCGCATCACCCTGCCCAATCTGGCCCCCACCTTCTTTACGGTGACGGTGCTCTCCCTGCTCAACTCCTTCAAGGTGTTCCGGGAGGCCTATCTCATCGGCGGCAGCTACCCCAACCAGAGTATCTACATGCTCCAGCACCTTTTCAACAACTGGTTTGTCAGCCTGGACGTGGATAAGATGTGCGCCGGGGCGGTGCTGCTGGCTGTGACGGTATTTTTGTTGATTCTCCTGCTCCAGCGGGCCTGGGGCAGGGCGGAAGGAGGGATGGAAGGGTGAAAAAATGGTTCATCGGCATGATACTGGCCCTGTTGGCCTGTCTGGTTTGGGTGCCGCTGTGGATGCTGCTCACCGGCTCCCTGATGGGGGCGGAGGAGGTGGAGCAGAACCTGGCCCCCGTGCTGTCGGAGACCGGGGGAAACGCGGTGTGGCCCCTGCTGCCCATGTACCCCACCCTCCAGCCCTATGTGGAGCTGCTGCTGGACACGCCGGAGTTTTTTGCCATGTTCTGGAACTCCTGCCGCCAGGTGTTCCCCGTGGTGCTGGGCCAGGTGCTCATCGGCGCACCGGCGGCCTGGGCCTTCGCACGGTTCCAGTTCCCCGGCCGGAAGGCCCTCTACGGGCTGTACATTGTCCTCATGCTCATGCCCTTTCAGGTCACCATGGTGTCCAGCTATCTGGTGCTGGACGGCCTGGGCCTGATGAACACCATCTGGGCCATCATCCTGCCCGGCGCGGTGTCCACCTTCCCGGTCTTTCTGATGGTCCGCTTTTTCGCCGCCATCCCCTCCGCTCTGACCGAGGCGGCGGCGCTGGATGGGGCGGGGCCTCTGGCCATTTTCCTCCACATCGGCCTGCCCCTGGGTGCGCCGGGTATCCTCTCCGCCGTGGTGCTGGGGTTCCTGGAGTACTGGAACGCCCTGGAGCAGCCCCTCACATTTCTTCAAGATAAGACCCTCTGGCCCCTCTCCCTCTACCTGCCCACGGTGACGGCGGAGAATGCCGGAGCCTCTCTGGCTGCGTCTGTAATTATGTTAACCCCTGCGCTGCTGATCTTCCTCTTCGGCCAGCGCTATCTGGAGGCAGGCATCTCGGCCTCCGGCATGAAAGACTGAAAAAGGAGCAGATACCATGGCGGAAACAGCGGGCAGCGTAGGGCTGACCATCGAGCGGGTAAACAAGTGGTATCCCGGCGGCGTCCACGCGGTGCGGGATGTGGATCTGACGGTGGAAAACGGGGAGTTCATGATCTTCGTGGGGCCGTCGGGCTGCGGAAAGTCCACCCTTCTGCGGATGATCGCGGGGCTGGAGACGGTGAACAGCGGGACCATCCGCATGGACGGCAGGGTCATCAACCGGGTGCCGCCCAGGGCCCGGGACATCGCCATGGTGTTCCAGAACTACGCCCTCTACCCCACCATGAAGGTGCGGGACAATATGGCCTTCCCGCTGAAAATGCGCCGCTGGAGCAGGGAGGCGGTGCGCAGCCGGGTGGAGGAGGTGGCGGAGAGCTTGGGCCTGACCGAGTATCTGGACCGCAGGCCCGGCGCCCTCTCGGGCGGACAGCGCCAGCGGGTGGCCCTTGGGCGGGCCATGGTGCGCCAGCCCAAGCTCTTTCTGATGGATGAGCCCCTCTCCAACCTGGACGCCAAACTGCGGGTGGATATGCGCCGGGAGATTGTGGCACTCCAGCGCCGCCTGGGCACCACTACCATCTACGTCACCCACGACCAGACCGAGGCCATGACCATGGGCACCCGCATTGCCGTGCTGCGGGACGGCGTGCTCCAGCAGGTGGATACGCCTCGTACCCTCTATGACGCGCCCGCCAACCTCTTTGTGGCCCAGTTCATCGGCTCACCGCCCATGAACCTGTGGGATGGGCGGGCCTTCTGGCAGGAGGGCTGCACCTGGCTGGAGCTCTCCGGGCAGGCCTTCTCCCTGGGGCAGGGGATCCGGCTGCCCCAGGGAGCCTTCGGGCGTGACCTGGCCGTGGGTGTGCGTCCGGAACACGTATGCCCCGCACGGCCGGATGACCCGGCGGCTTTTCCGGCCTGTATCACCGCCGTGGAGAATACGGGGCGGGAGTGTCTGGTGTTCCTGGAATCACAGGGCGGGGATACCTTCACCATGGCGGCAGGGGCCGATTTCCCGGGCCGCCCGGGAGAGGGGCTGGAGGTCTCTCTCCGGCTGGACCGGCTCCACCTCTTTGACCGGGAGACAGGAGAGCGGATAGAGGGAATATGACAAAAACAGGGAGGCAAAGCCGTCTGGCTTTGCCTCCCTGCTGCTAGTTGTTCAGATATTCCGCCCACCACTGTGCCGATTCCTGCCAGTGGGCGGTGTTGTCGGCGGTCTGTTCCCTGGGGACCAGGCCGACCTCTTCGGTAAGGTACTCCCCCAGCCAGGCGGAGAAGATGGCCGCGCCGTCCTGGTTCAGGTGGCCGCCGTCGTAGAGATGGGCGGTGGGCACCAGACCAATCTCCTCAAACATCTCGCTCCAGTTGCAGAAGATCACGTCCTCGTCCAGGGCCTGAATCTCCCGGCCGATGCGCTCGTAGGTCTCCTGGGTGCAGCGGGTGTAGGTGGGGTTGAAGGTGATGATGGGGATGGCCCCGTGCTCGGCGCACAGGTCCAGGATTTTGGCCAGCCAGGACAGGTTGGCCGCGTAGTCCTCGTCGGAGATCTCCCGGTCGGCTACATAGGGCTCTACGCCCACGCCCTCCTTCACCTCGTCAATGGCGGTGAAGCCCTTCAGGTAGTCCCGCTGGATGGGGAACAGGGCACGCTTGACGTCGGCCGGGCGGATCTCCGACCAGCGGCCGTGGTAGAACCACAGGTCAAAGAGCAGTCCGGTGCGCAGGTCCGGCTCGGCGGCGGTGAAGATGGCCCCCAGCTTGTTGGGGGAGAAGGGCATCAGGTCGATGTTGAGCTGGGTGTAGTTCTGGTACCGGGCGAAGAAGAGGGAGGTGGCCTCCAGCACCACGGCGGAGGGGGACTGGGTCTTAAAGACCTCCTTCAGGTACCAATAGGTGATGGACAGCGTCTGCTCCGAGCCTGCCATCACGTATCCCGTCAGGCCGGAGTTGTCGTAGACGACGGACGGATTGAAGTCGCAGTAGGCGTAGGAGCTGCCCAGGTAGATGACGTCCAGACTGTCCTCCGGCTCGGCACGGAAGGCGCTCCAGGTGGAGCCGTAATCCGTGTGGGCGGGGCGGAGCACATCAGAGACAAAGTTGAGCAGCAGAGCGGTGATAAGCAGGAAAACCGCGGCCAGCGGCAGTTCCCTGCGGAGAAAACGAGATTTCAAGCCGGGTCCTCCTTCCGGTCAGAAGCTGAAGCCATAGATAAAGGACTGGGCGTCGTACCCGGCGCCGTAGCTGCCCAGCACCACGCAGGAGAAGAGCAGGAACCACAGCACCAGCCACCGCACCAGCCGGGGGGCGGAGAGGTAGTCGGCGGTGATGTCGTGGTTGACCGACCGCAGGTCCACCGCCAGCAGCACCACAAGGCCGAAGAGGGCCGCCAGCAGCTCCCAACGGTCCAGACCCATGCTGGTAAAGACCCACAGGGGGCCGTGGAGCATGCCGGAGAGCATGTCCAGCCCGGTGGACACCGACCCGGCCTTGAAGAACACGAAGGCCGCCGTGGCCAGCAGGAAGGTGCAGAAAATCTGCCACAGCCGCAGGGGCCAGCCGTCCTCCTTCAGACGGAGGACGCTGTGGAGGCGTCCCCGCAGGGGGGCGGTGACGCCTCCAATGACCTGATACAGGCCGTTGAGCACGCCCCACACCACAAAGGTCATGGCCGCGCCGTGCCAAAGCCCGCTGACGGCAAAGACGATGAGCACGTTCAGGTACTTCCGCACTGTGCCCTTCCGGGAGCCGCCCAGGGGGATATAGAGGTAGTCACGGAACCAGTGGGACAGGGACATGTGCCACCGCCGCCAGAACTCCGCGATGGAGCGGGAGAAGAAGGGGGTGCGGAAGTTCTCCAGCAGGGAGAAGCCCATGGCACGGGCCGCGCCCAGGGCCATGTCCGAGTAAGAGGAGAAGTCGCAGTAGAGCTGGAGGGAGAAGGCCACGGCGGCCCCCATCAGCTGGAGGGCGCCGAAATCCTGGGGCGCGGCAAAGATGGTGTTCACCAGCACGGCCAGCCGGTCGGCCAGCACCAGCTTCTTGAACGCGCCCCACAAAAACCGGAACAGACCGGCCCGAAACTCGTCCCAGTCGAACCGGTGCTCTGTCCTGAACTGGGGCAGCAGCTGGTCGGCACGGGCGATGGGGCCGGAGACAATCTGGGGGAAGAAGGAGAGAAACAGGGCGTAGATCAGCAGGTCCTTCTCCGCCGGTACCTTGCCCCGGTACACGTCGATGACGTACCCCATGGCCTGGAACAGATAGAAGGAGATGCCCACCGGCATCAGGATATCCAGCACCGGCGTGGAGAAGGAGAAGCCCAGAAGATTCAGTCCCCGACCCACCAGGGACAGGGCGAAGTTCAGGTATTTGAACACAAAGAGCAGCAGACCCAGTATCACCAGGCAGGCTGCCAACGCTCCCTTGCTCTTTTTCCGTTCCAGCAGCCGCCCGGTCAGATAGGAGGCCGCGATGGTGAAGAGCAGGAAGGTGAGGTATATGGGCTTGGCGCACAGGTAGAAGAACCAGCTGGCCAGCAGCAGCCATGGGTTGCGGGCCCGCTGGGGCAGCAGGAAAAAGACCAGCGCCGTCACGGGGAAGAAGCAGAAGAACTGCGGCGTGAGGAAGGTCACGGAGTCACCGCCTTTTCAAAAAGTAGGTATTATATTTTATCCGATGCGGCGGGGAAAGTCAATTTACCGGTGCGCTGCGGCCTGCCCGGAGGCGGTCAATGACACGTCCGCCTGCCCGGAAAATCAGGCTGCGTACATAGTCCGCGCCGATGCCCACGGCGAAGATGGCCAAGCCGATGGCCAGAGCGCCTGCCAGGCACAGGGGCGTGGAGAACTGGGCCAGAAAGGCGGTCCGGCCCGCCAGCAGGTGGGACCACACCAGCGGGTGGGCGTGGAGTAGGTACACGCCGAAGGACAAGGGCGCGCAGAAGGACACGACTCGGGCAACGGGAGCGGGCAGAGGGGGCAGGCGGTACAGCGCCAGAAACAGGCACAATGCAGCCACAAGAATGAGGGGGGAGGTGTAGGAGAGGAGGGTCCCCCATTTGAAGAAGGTGCCGGGCTGGGACACGCCGAAGGTCTTGCCCACCAGGGCCAGCAGGGAGAAGCCCACGTACCCGGCCAGCAGCAGCCAGGGCCGGGGCAGCCGGGCGGGAGGATGGAGCCGCAGACAGCCGCCCAGCAGATAGAGCACTGCCAGCCAGGCCACGCTGTACCCGCCCCGGGTGGAGAAAATCTCCTCCGGGGAGATGAAATCGGCCAGGGAAAAGACAGCGATCAGCGCCAGAACCAGCCGTTTGGCGGAAGCAGGGGACAGGGCGGTGAGGGCGCTGTCCAGGAAGGGCATCAGCAGGAAGAGAGCAAAGTAGACGCTGAAATACCAGTAGGTGCCGTTGAGCACCGGGAAGAAGGGCGCGATCATGTCCCGCACCCGGAGGGAACCGGGGGCCAGAAGGCCGAACAGCACCGTGAGCACGGCGGAATAGAAGACGGCCTGGAGCCAGAGGGAGCCCAGCCGGGAGAGGGGGTGCTTCCGTCCCACGCCCAGGTAGCCGCTGAGCAGACCGTAGCAGTTTACCGCGCAGGAGCACAGGGCCTCCAGCCCCCAGAGAGCCCACCAGCGGAGGGAACCGGCGGGCAGTGCGGCAAGCAGGCCGCCCACGCCGGAGACGTGGAGCAGGACCACCATCAGCATGGAGCCGTTGCGCAGGACGTCCAGACCGGAGAGCCGGGTCTGTGTGGATTGAGACAAGAACATCGCCTCCCTGACATATCTCTGCCGGGTTTTTGGAGGTTACTGTTTCCATGATAGGGAGGGCGGGGGAGAATGTCAAGCCCCGGCCCATTCTGGGCATCCGCATATCAAAACTTTAACTTATTTTAATAAAACCCACATGGAAGAAATAAGATCTCTCTGTTATGCTTTGACTGCACCTGGAAAAGGAGGATTGCTTCCATGGAACTGCTGCTCAATATTCTGTTTATCGTTCTGTCCCTGCTGGCCGCAGCGGCAGTGGGGCTGATGATTTTCTTCAAGCTGACCATCAGCATTCGGGACAGCCGCCGCCGTCCTGCGGAGAAGCGGCTGGGGCAGGGGGCACGGAAGGCCCTGTTTCTGTACCAGCCCTCCAACGCCAGGCGCAACGTACCTCAGGCAGAGGCCCTGGCCACCCGGCTGGCGGAGATGGGCTACGCCGTGACGGTGAACCACCCCTCGGAGGACCTGCCCTATGCCCCCGGGGACTACGACCTGCTGGTGTTCGGCAGCCCCGTCTACATGGGGGAGACTGCCCGGCCCCTGCGCCGGTACCTGGAGACCCACCCCTTCACCGGCAAGCGGGTGCTGCTGTATGTGGACGGCCTGGACCTGGAGCGTGCCCCTGAGCTGGAGACGCTGAAGGGTCTGGTGCCCGCCGGAAACGAACTCTATACCCTCAAGGTGGCGCCCCGGGACCGGGAAAAGCTGCTGGCCTTTGCCGCGGAGTATGGAGCCTGAGGGGATGGTCATAGCGGGGGACAAACCTGCATATACATCTCACATCCTGAGAAATGACACGGGAGTGTGGATTGGTATGCAGACAGACTGGAACGAGAACCATGCCTTCCTGCGGGGTGAGGCGGCGGCTGCGCCTGTGGTCTCCCACGAGAACCGGGGCGTCACCTACTGGACCTTCCCCCTGCGGGTGGAGCGGCTGTCCGGCGCGGAGGACCAGATCAATGTGGTGGTCTCCGCTGGGCAGCTGGAGCAGTGCCCGGTAGCGCCCGGGGCGGAGGTGGAGATTGAGGGGGAGGTTCGCTCCTTCAACAACAAGAGCGGCCGGGGCAGCCGGCTGGTCATCACCCTCTTTGCCCGCAGCCTGCGCCCGGGGGCGGGGGAGCACGCCAACGACCTGTCCCTGGCCGGGGTGCTGTGCAAGCCGCCGGTGCTTCGCCGCACCCCATTGGGGCGGGACATCTGCGACCTGATGCTGGCGGTAAACCGCCGGTACGGCCGGGCGGATTACCTGCCCTGCATCGTGTGGGGGTCCCTGGCCCAGCGCTGCGCCTCCCTCAGCGTGGGAGACGGCGTGCGCCTGGAAGGCCGGCTCCAGAGCCGGCAGTACATCAAGGTGGAAAACGGACAGAACCTGACCCGCACTGCCTTTGAGGTGTCGGTGATGAAGCTGGAACCGGCCGGGGCGGCCATTCTGCCGGAACAGGCATGAAGCGTATCCGACCTGTGACAGAGCAAAAGCGGTCTCCCCACAGGGGAGACCGCTTTTGACAGAATCTGATTCTTGCGCTATAATAGCACCTCGCAACCTTTTTTGAGGGAATTGATACAAATGAACCAACTGCTGAGAAAAGAGAAAACCTATGAGATACCGCAGGAGCAGGAAAAAGGCGATGCCGTCCTCACGGCCGGACGCCGGTGGCTGCCCCTGCTGGCGGCCCTGCTGCTTACTCCATTCACCGCCGTGTGGCTGATGCAGCTGGCCTACGGCGCAGCGCCGTGGGCCTTGCCGCTGCCTGTGGCAGCGGCAAATGCCCTCTGTATCGCCCTGCTCTACTGGCCGCTCTGCGGCCTGACAGGCCGGGTCTGGCTCTGCTGCTGCGGCATCCATATCGCGGCAGGCTTGTGGGGCGCGGCCAACTACTTTGTCAACCTCTTCCGGGGCACGCCCATTCTGCCCTGGGACTTTTCCGCCCTGGGTACTGCCGCTGACGTGGCGGGGAGCTACCGCTTTGTCCCCACCTGGCAGATGTGTCTGGCAGGTGCGCTGGCGATCGGGCTGGTGTGTGTCCTGAGCCTGAAGCAGGTGCGGACCAGACTCCGGCTTACAGGCTGGAAGGGACGGCTGGGCTGGCTGTGCGCCGGACTGGCCTGCCTGTACTTCTTGTTCCCAACCAGCCGTCTGGGAGAGCTGGGGGTGGTCACCGACGTGTGGGACCCCGCCGGGTCCTACCGCACCGGCGGCTGTCTGGCCACGTTCCTGCGCAACACCGAATTTTTGGAGGTGGACAAGCCCTCGGACACATCGCCCGAGGGGGTGGACCAGATCATGTCCCAGGTGTCGGGGCCGGTTGGGACCGCAGACGCCCCGGAGCGGCCCAATGTGATCGCCATCATGAACGAGTCCTGGGCGGATTTTGAGTTCTTCGGCAATCTGGAGCTGAGCGAGAGCGTGGTGGACTATGTCAGCAGCCTGGACAACGCGGTGTTCGGCCACGCCTATACCTCCGTGTTCGGCGCAGGCACCAGTGCCAGCGAGTTTGAGTTCCTCACCGGCAACTCCATGGCCTTCCTCCCCTCGGGCAGCATCCCCTACCAGCAGTATGTGCTGGAGCCCACCTACTCCCTGGCCTCCCTGCTGAAGGAGCAGGGGTACAGCACCCTGGCTTTCCACCCGGGCACCCGTACCTCCTGGCAGCGGGACCGGGCCTATCCTCTGCTGGGCTTTGACAGCTTCAAGTGCGGCGACGATATGGATGTGCCCCAGACCATGGAGCACGGCTATGTGAGCGACCAGTCGGACTTTGAGCAGATCATATGGGAGCTGGAGCACAAGAAGGAGGGGGAACCGCTCTTCCTCTTCAACGTCACCATTCAGAACCACGGCAGCTACACCGTGGAGGACTACCCGGCAGAGGTGACGGTGGCCGATGAGCCGGGGAAGTACCCCATGGCGGAGCAGTACCTCACCCTGGCCAACAAGTCGGATCATGCCTTCCAGACCCTGATTGAGTACCTCTCCCAGCTGGACGAGCCCACAATTGTGGTCATGTTCGGCGACCACCAGCCCTCGGTGGAGCAGGCGTTCCTGGACAAGGCCTACGGCGTCACCCAGGGGGAGATGACCATGGAGCAGTACATGGGCAAGTACCAGGTGCCCTTTGTGGTGTGGGCCAACTATCCCCTGCCGGAGGAGGTGCCCCAGGTGACCAGCCTGAATTTCCTGGCCCTATATGTGCTGCGCTGTGCCGGTCTGGAGGGGACCGCGTGGAATAACTTCCTCTGGGACGTGCAGGAGCAGCTGCCCGCCATGACCTTCGTGGGGTACACGGATACCAGCGGCCATGCGTACAGCCACCTGGAGAACAATGAATATACCAGCCTGATTGAGCAGTGCCGGCAGGTACAGTACAACAATCTCTTCGGCGGCGGAGACCGGCGGGAACAGTATTTTTCTCTGAAATGACTGTGAAGAAAATTGCTGTGCATCTTAAATTATAAATAAATTGAAACAGCGTGTGTACTGCAAAAATTTGGCGTGAACAGGAGCGAATATAAAAATCTCACGGGGCAAAGCTATGTTCGGATTCCCAATCCAACAAAAACAAAACACAAGGAGATGCACAAGCTATGACTAGTTCCAATAAGGCTGTTGTCCCCAGCGCCCGTGAGGCTCTCAACAAGTTCAAGATGGAGGCCGCTTCTGAGGTCGGCGTCAACCTGAAGCAGGGTTACAACGGCGACCTGACCTCCCGTGAGGCTGGCTCCGTGGGCGGCCAGATGGTCAAGAAGATGATCCAGGCCTACGAGAACGGCATGCAGTAACACCCTCCTGAGGTTATAACCGACAGAAGGACGAAGCACTGCCCTATCAAAAAGCGGGGACGCGGCATATGCCGCGTCCCCGCTTTTCTTATTTCGATCAGGTCAGAAGCTCCTTCAGAGAATGGACATACCGTCCGGCGACGGACGCCATCTCCTGAGCCACATCATCCCACATGCTGTCATGGACGCCCACGGTAAAAATGCCGCATTGATTGGCGGACTTGACGCCGTGGATACCGTCCTCAAACATAACGGCTTCCTCCGGCTTGACGCCCAGCCTGTCCAGCACATAGTGGAAGGGGACAGGGGAGGATTTGGGGCCGCCCGCCTCCCGGCAGGAGCAGGTGAGGTCAAAATACTGGAAAAAGTCCAGGCGGCGGAGCACCAGATCAATGAGCGGCCGCTCGGTGCCGGTGAGCAGCACCACCTTCATCCCCTGAGCGCGGTAGGCCTCCAGCAATTCGCGGGCAAAGGGCTTGGGGGAGATGGAGTTGGCATAGTAGGAGACAATCCCATGGTTGATGGCCTGGAACACCTCTTCCACCGTACCCTTGACGTGGTAATGCTCCACCATGTGCTGGGCCACTTCGGGAGAGATGAGGAGCTTGTACAGGTCGTAAAAATCCGGCGGAAGCTCCACACCGAAGCGGAGGGCCACCTGATACAGGTTGTCCTTCCAGGCGGGCATGGAGTCCAGCAGGGTACCGTCCATATCAAATATCATGGCCTTGCGGCCGAAGGTTTCTGCGTGATACATGGCAAACAGCCTCCCGGGCAGAATTGCTTAGAGATGAGGACCTTTGGGCGAACGGAGTCCGTAGGGATCGGGGCGCTGATCCGTGCCGGAGGGCTGCTCGTTCTGGCGCTGGAAACGCGCCTTCCGCAGGTCCTTCTGACGTCTGCGCTCGCTCCGGACATCAAAGCCGTCCAGACCCTCCAGAGCCTGGAGATCAAACTCCAGCTTGGTTTTCCCAGGGGCAGAGGAGAGAACAAAGCTGTCCTTGTGCACCTCCAGAACCGTGCCGTAAATGCCGCCGCCTGCGTGGACCTTGCAGCCGGGCTTCAGGGCCGCTACCATCAGGGCGTACCGCTCCTCCCGCTTTCTCTGAGGACGGGCCAGGGCAAAGTGGATGATCAGCGCAAGGACCAGCATGGTAATGACAGGAATGAAAAACTGCATCAGTATGCCTCCTGTTCCGTTTGACGCGGGAGAAAGAAATGGTTATACTAACAACACATAGAAAACCTGCCGCGCGCCTTCTGGGATATATCCCAATTATAACGGAAGGAATGCCGGAAAGCAATCCGGTTGCGAAGACAGGGAGAGAGGGAAAATAATATTCCTAAAAAGTGTACATTTTTACAAAGATGAGAGGAGTGAGGGGAGATGTTCCGCCCCTATGACATGCATCTGCACACTGATTTTTCCACTGACTCACAGTCGCCCATGGAGGCCGTGGCGGACGAGGCGGTCCGCAAGGGGCTGCGGGGCATCGCCATTACGGACCACTATCATCCGGACTACCCCAATCCGGTCCACCGGACCGGCCAGCCCACCCCGGCCTATCACAGGGCCATGGAGCGGCTGGCCCAGGACTATGAGGGGCGGCTGGAGGTATTCAGAGGACTGGAGATGGGGATCCTGCCCGGCGAGACCATGGCGCTCTGTGAGGCTGCCGCCCGCGACTACGACTACGACTTTATTCTGGGGTCCTTCCACTCCACCCGGGAGCGGACCTTTGACGAGCTGGCCCGGGACAAGCGGGTGAGTGTGGAGCAGGCTTTTAGGCAGTATTATGAGCACGTGCTGCTGTGCATCACCCTGTTCAAGGACTATGATGTGCTGGCCCATCTCAACCTGCTGGACCGCTATGCGCCCTATGTGCCCAGCGACAGCCTGTACACCGATGTGGTGGACGAGATCCTCCGCACGGCGGTGGCGGACGGAAAGGGACTGGAGCTCAACACCTCCTGCTGGAGGTATGGGATGGGAGAGCGGACCACACCCACGGCGGCCATCCTCCGCCGCTACCGGGAGCTGGGGGGAGAATTCATCACCGTTGGGTCCGACGCCCATCAGGTCAAATGGGTGGGAGACCATCTGAACGAGGGGTACCAGTTTCTGCGTGATCTGGGCTGGGATTACTGTGTAGTCTACCGCCACAGAAAACCCTGTTTTGTAAAATTGTAAGGTGAGGACACACAAACACAAAAGAGGCCTCCGCCGGGACACGGCAGAGGCCTCTTTCCATTGGTACGCAAGGAAAAATCAAATCGCACAAAAGGGGATGGGGCCATGTAAAATAATTTATTCAGTTTGACAACTGACGATAAAAATCCTAAAAACCACATGATTTTTCTATATAAGAAGGGGGCAAAAACATAGAATTTTTTGTAGAGAATGACAAGCTCGATGAGAGCCGAATAAGGAGTGGTCAAGATGAAAGTCCTGCTGTTAGGTGACCGTTTTATTACCAACGAAATTTGGAAAGAGGCATTCGAGAAGCGCTTTGCAGACAGCGGCATGACCTTTGAGTACGCTGCTCACCAGCTGCAGTGGCCCGTGGTTCCCATGGAGTCCAACGACGAGGTCGCTGAGTACTCCGGCACTGATGAGGAACTGCTGGACCTGGTGAAGGATGCAGAGATTATCCTGACCCACACCGGCTGCATTACCAAGAAGGTTATCGACAACGCGCCCAACCTGAAGGTCATCGCCCTGGGCCGCGGCGGCCCGGTGAACGTGAACACCGCCGCCTGCACCGAGCGGAAGATTCCCGTCATCTACGCACCCGGCCGTAACTCCGGCGCTGTGGCCGAGTTCGCCGTGGGTCTCATCATGTCGGTCAGCCGCAACATCGCCTACAGCCACTACTGCCTGCGCTATCAGAACCAGTGGCGCGGCGACCTGTATGCCAACGAGCATGTGGGCAATGAGTGCTCCTGCGGCACCCTGGGCCTGGTGGGCTTCGGCGCCATCGGCAGCAAGGTGGCCAAGATCATGCACAACGGCTTCGGCAGCAAGGTGCTCATCTACGATCCCTACATCCCCGAGGCAGTCCGGGCCCAGTATCCCGACTACGTCTTCACCGACCTGGACACCGTTCTCTCCCAGAGTGATTACATCTCCCTCCACACCAAGTACACCAAGGAGACTGCCGGCATGATCAGCGCCGAGAAGATCGCCCTGATGAAGCCCGGCGCCATCCTCATCAACACCGCCCGTCCCCAGCTGGTGGACTATGACGCCCTGTACGCCGCCCTGAAGGAGGGCCGCCTGGGCGGCGCCGGTCTGGACGTGTTCGAGGATGAGCCTCCCAAGGCGACCTCCAAGCTCTACGAGCTGGAGAACGTCACCGCCACGCCTCACCTGGGCGGCGCCTCCAAGCAGGCCGCCATCATCGGCGCCACCATCGCCTGCGACGAGGTCTACGGCTACATCAAAGAGGGCCGGATGCCCAAGTTCTGGTTCAATAAATTCTGAATCTCTCAGGAAGTATCAGTACCGGACATATGTAAGGAGGAACATACATCATGAGTCAGCTTACTGCCGCCCAGATCGCCGGGATGATGGACATCTCCCTGCTCCAGCCTCAGTTTACCCGGGACGATATCGACCAGCTCATTGACCAGGCCATCAAGTACAAGATGGCGTCTGTCTGTGCCAAGGGCTACGACGTGGCCTACTGCGCCAAGCGCCTTCAGGGCACCGGCGTTAAGGTTGGCGGTTCCGCCGCCTTCCCCCACGGCAACAGCACCACCAAGATGAAGGTGGCCGAGGCTCTGGCCAACATCGACGACGGCGCCGAGGAGCTGGACACCGTGCTTCCCATCGGCCTGGTCCGCTCCGGCATGTATGACTACGCCAAGGCCGAGCTGGACGCCATCGTGGAAGCCTGCCACAAGCGCAACGTCATCGTGAAGGTTATCTTTGAGAACTATTTCCTCACCCCCGAGGAGATTATCAAGTGCTGCGAGATCTCCAACGCCGCCGGCGTGGACTTCGTCAAGACCTCCACCGGCTACACCCCCACCGGCGCCAAGCTGGAGGACGTGAAGCTGATGCGGGCCCACACCGACCCCAAGATCCAGGTCAAGGCTGCCGGCGGCATCCGTACCCTGGAGGACTTCATGGCCTACTATGAGGCCGGCGTCACCCGTCAGGGCACCCGCGCCGCCGCTGAGATCGTGGACGAGGCGGTTCGCCGGGGCTGGTAATCCATCGGACACCAGCGGAAGGAAAAGGACTTGAATATCAATTAAAAACTTTACATAATAGGAGGAATACCACTATGAAGGCTCTTTATCTCACCGGCAAGGCTCAGGTGGAGATGCGGGACATTCCGGTGCCCGAGTGCCCGGACGACGGTCTGCTCATCAAGATTGACTCCGTGGGCCTGTGCGGCTCTGACGTGCGCACCTACTCCGTAGGCTCTGCCAAGATCAACTACCCCGTCATTCTGGGTCATGAGAATGCCGGCTATGTTGAGAAGGTAGGCAAGAACGTCACCGGCTGGAAGGTGGGCGACAAGGTCGTGGCCAACCCCGCCATCCCCTGCGGCAAGTGCTACTACTGCGTCAACAAGATGCCCGGCCTGTGCGACAACATCCAGGTGGCCGGCACCAGCTTCCCCGGCGGCTTCGCCCAGTACATGGTATTCCCCGGCGATATGCTGGCCCGCGGCCAGATCATCAAGGTGCCTGACGACGCCGACCTGGAGCCCATGATCCTGGCCGAGCTGCTGGCCTCCGTTGTGAAGGCCCAGGACGACCTGAAGGTGGGCATGGGCGATACCGTGGTCATCGTGGGTTCCGGCCCCATCGGCTGCCTCCACGCTCAGATCGCCAAGCTCCACGGCGCCACCAAGATCATCATGGCTGAGCTGAACAAGGACCGCCTGGACAAGTGCCATGAGTTCGGCGGCACCCACTTCATCGTCTCCTCCCAGGAGGACCTGGTGCAGCGGGTTATGGAGATCACCGACGGCCGCGGCGCCGACGTGTGCATCGTGGCCTGCCCCTCCGCCAAGCCCCATCAGCAGGGCGTGGAGCTGCTGCGCAAGGAAGGCCGCCTGTGCCTGTTCGGCGGTCTGGCCAAGGATAACCCCTGGACCACCATGGACGGCAACCTCATCCACTATAAGCGCCTGCGTATCTTCGGCGCCTACTCCTACTCCGCCGCCGATTTCGCCAAGGGCTATGAGCTGCTGGCTGCCGGCCGCATCGATACCCGCATCATCACCCACGCGCTGCCTCTGGAGCAGATGCCCGAAGGCGTGCGCATGATCCAGCAGGGCGAGGCCATCAAGGTGGTTCTGAAGCCCTGGATGGAATAAATATAAGGAGGGACATCAGCGTGAGAAAGCCTGAAATGACCGGCCATGAACGCATTGAAGCCCTTTACAACAAGCAGCCCCAGGACCGCGTCCCTGTAGTACATAAGGGCTACGCCTTCTGCGCCAAGCACGTGGGTATCCCCGTGGCTTCGGTGTACCGCGACCCCAGAGCCAGCTTCGAGTGCCAGAAGAAGACCTATGAGGACTTCGGCTTCGACGGCGGCCCCTTCTACACCTTCGTAGCTTACGGCGCCGGTGAGTTCGGCGGCAAGATCGAGTACAAGAAGGACGAGAACGCCTTTGGTCCCGAGGTCTCCGAGCGGCCCATCAAGGACTGGGAGGACTTTGACATCGACTCCCTCCAGCTGCCCGACGTGAAGACCGCCGGCTGCATCCCCCACGAGATGGAGTTCGCCAAGATGCAGGAGGCTGAGGGCAGCGAGATCGCCTTCATCTGCGGCACCCCCTTCACCCACGCCGCCAACCTGTTCGGCGTGCCCAGCTTCCTGGAGTGCGTGCTCATCGACCCCGACATGGCCCATGCCGCCCTGCGGAAAATGACCGACCATATCCTCCAGGTGGCCGAGTACTTTATCGGCACCTTCGGCCCCGGCCGTGTGCTGGCCCGTGCCGTGTCTCCCACTGAGTCCAACGCCCTCATCTCCCCCAAGATTCTGGAGGAGTTCTCCATGCCCTACGTGAAGGAGCTCAACTCCAAGGTGCTGGAGATGGGCGCCAAGGCTGTGTACATGCACATGTGCGGCGACCACAACCTGAACCTGCCCTACTGGGCGGAGGTTCCCTTCCATCAGCCCGGCAAGCGGGGCATGCTCTCCGTCGGCAAGGAGATCTCTCTGGAGGACGCCGCCAAGTTCTTCCCCGACTGCGCCATCTGCGGCAACCTGGACCCCGCCATCATCATGAACGGCACCCCCGAGGAGGTCTACAAGGCCAGCTGCGAGATCATCGAGAAGGGCAAGGCCCTCATGCCCGGCCGCTTCGAGTTCATGGCCGGCTGCGAGGTGGGCCCCGGCTCCCCCGAGGAGAACGTGGCCATGATGGTCAAGGCCGTCAACGACGTGGGCTGGTACTAAGAGGAGGAGTGGTATCATGAGCGAGCTGAAAATGAGAACCAATGAGGACCTGATTCTCCTGCACCAGACCTTTGAGGACTCTGCCCAGGCCATCGATACCCTGGCCAACCTGGCCAAGGCCCAGGGGCTGGTCACCGACCTCTACATCGAGAAGATTCAGGAGCGGGAGAAGGAGTTCCCCACCGGCCTGGAGATGCCCATCCCCCTGGCCATCCCCCACATTGCGGACGGCTGCAACGAGCCCTTTGTCTCCATCGCTACCATGGAAAAGCCTGTTATCTTCAAATCCATGGACCGCTCGGGAGACGATGTGTCGGTGCAGATCGTGTTCCTCTTCGGCATCATCGACCCCAAGAGCCAGCTGGCAGTGCTGCGGAAGTTTGCCGCGGCCTTCTCCGACAAGGCTGCTGTCGAGAGCCTGCTGAACGCCCAGTCCAAGGCCGAACTGCTGAAAAAGCTGGACGGTATTCTGGAAGGACTTCTGAATATCGGCTGACAGACAGAAGACCATTTCACACAGCGAGCAAAAGACATCATGACTGAAACAAAAAAAGGAGCGTGTATGGTATGGCAAAAACTGTTACGATTTGTGTTTGCTGCGGCGGCGGTATTTTCACTACCTCGGTGGTGACGGAGGAGATTGAGAAGCTGCTCAAGTCCAAGAAGATCTCCTACAAAATCGAGCCCCACAAGATCACGGAGATCCCCAACCTGGAGACTGACATCATCGTCGCCACCGGCAAGACACAGGCCACCAACAAGAGCGGCGCTCCCGTCCTGATCGGCCTGCCCATGTTTACCGGCGTGGGCAAGGAGGAGTTTTCCCAGCTGCTGCTCGACACCATTAAGCAGGTCGTGGGAGGGTAAAACCCAGGACTTGGAATGGGCTGCCGCCTCCGGCGGCGCCCACTCCTCTCCATGCTGCCTGACAATGCGGTTGTAACAACATGGAAAATTGGGAGGTAAACTATGGACTTTTTAGTACAAGCCGGAACCATATTTAAGAATCAATTCCTGGACGTTTTCGGCGTAACCATCCTGGTCCCCATCGTTATCTTCATCCTGAGTCTGGCTCTGCGTGTGCCCGCGAAGAAGGGCGCCCGTGCAGCAATTTTCATGGCCATCGGCCTGACCGCATTCAACCTGATCCTGAACATCCTCTGGGGACAGCTCAACACCGTGATGGTGCTGATCTCCGGCAACATCGGCAAGACCTTTGACGTGGTGGATATCGGCTGGCCTGCCGCCGCCGCCATCGTGTACAGCAACGGTCTCGGCATGACCTACTTCATCGTTGGCCTGGTCTGGAACCTGGTGCTCTTCTTCACCAGGGTTACCGATACCTTCCAGCCCACCGATATCTGGAACTACTACTACTTCGTGGTGTGGGGCATCATGGTCCAGTTCGTCACCGGCAGCTTCGTCATCGGTCTGCTGGCCTGCCTGTTCATGAACCTGATCGTGCTCTTCATCGCAGACTTCCTTGCTCCCGCTCTCCAGGAGTACTACGGCTATGAAGGCCTGACCTGTACCTGCGTATGCGTTACCAACATCGCAATTCTGGCCGGCCTTCTCCGCTGGATCATCAACAAGCTGCACATCAAGGAAGTGCAGCTGAGCCCCGAGAAGATCCAGGAGAAGCTGGGCTTCCTGGGCGAGCCCGCCATGATCGGCATCATCATGGGCCTGCTCATGGGCATCGTGGCCTACTGGGGCGAGATCGGCAGCACCGTCACCTGGGGCACCAAGATCTTCCCCTTCGCTCTGACCCTGGCCGCCATGCTGGTTATCTATCCCACCGTCTCCGGTATGTTTGTTAAGGGCCTCATCCCCGTCAGCCAGACCCTGAACGCCCGGGTGCGCAGCGGTAAGATGAACCGCAAGGCCTTCAACATCGGTATCGACCCCGCCGTCTACTTCGGCGAGACCGCTACCCTGACCACCGGCCTGCTGCTCATCCCCATCCTCATCATCACCGCCGTGTTCCTGCCCGGCAACCGCATCATCCCCGTGGCTGACATTCCTGCCATGCCCTTTATGGCCATCGGCGCTGTCGCCGTGTTCAAGGGCAACATTCTCAACGCTACCATCACCGGTACCATCTGGTACTCCATCGTCCACTACATCGCCACTGATACGGCCGGCTACTTCACTCAGATGGCTGAGACTGCCGGTCAGACCCTGCCCGAGGGCGCGACTTACATCACCTCTTGGTGCGTGTCCGCCATTCCTCCCTGCTATGTGGTTATGAAGGCCTTCTCCGCCCCCGGCGCCATGAAGTTCATCCTGATGGCCGTCTGTGTGGTGGTTTATGTGCTTGCTCTGTGGCACTTCAAGACCCACCGCAAGGGCTGGTTCATGTTCTTCGGCGCCTCCGAGGAGTATGCTGATCAGTACATGAACGTGGAAGCGGCTCAGGCCTAAGGCCGGCGCCAACCTATGTGTGAGCCACCCTCCAGTACCGGCGGAGCAGCCTGAAACCGGCTACCGGAGTTGGCAATGTGCCATCCATACACACCTCTGACCGGACCGGAGCACAGGCTTCGGAATGGCAACCTTCAGGGGACGAGGGTTCGGCCCCGTCCCCTGAAGGTTGTTTCAGGGGGAAGGAATGGCAGAACGGACTGAAAAAACGCGGATATCAATTAAAATGAAACGATAAAGGGGAGCTGTCACATGAACGCACTTGCTGTCAAGATGTACGATGCCATCCGTAAGGGAGAGTACAAGGAGAACGAGGTTATGCCCGACGTGGCCACTCTGGTGGCTAAGTTCGGCGGCGACGAGAAGACCGTCCGCGAGGGCATCGGCGACCTGGTCTACGAGGGCGCTCTGGAGCGCGTTCCCGGCGCCGGCGATCAGGTCCGCGTCCGCAAGCCCTATCTGTGGGGCCTGGTGACCGGCAACCACAGCTTCACCGGCGAGGCCAAGAAGCGCGGCCAGAAGCCCGGCAACCGCATTCTCACCTTCGAGAAGCGTCCTGCCTGGCCCCAGGTTGCCAAGCGCCTCCAGCTGGAGGAGGGCGACGAGGTCAACGTGATGGAGCGCCTCCTCTTCGCCGACGACAAGGTCGTGGGCCTGGAGTTCTCCTACATGCCCTCCAAGTTCTATCCCGGCGTGGAGCGTGAGATGTTCGAGGGCGGCAAGTCCACCTTCGCCGTCATGGAGAAGTTCGGCCACATCTCCGCCAAGGGCGTGGACGAGCTGGCCGTGGCCACCCTGGAGCCCCGTGAGGCCGAGCTGTTCGGCATGGATCCCGGTGTTCCCGTGCTCATCCGCTTCCGCGTCACCCTGAATCCCGAGGGCGTGCCCATCAAGGGCTCCCGCGCCATCTATCTCTTCAATCCCGGCTACACGCTGGACATCTGAGCAGCAATAGGGTAGTATATACAACGGCTCTTCGTAACGGTACGGAGTAATTTGTAACCCGCTGCTTCTGAAGGGCATCTGGTAAGTCCGCGCACAACCGGCTTGCCAGATGTCCCTTTCATAGAACCAGAGATCGGACAGTTGGCTGCGGCCCGGAGGTATTTAACATGAGACTGGTAGGGAAACCCGTATCCAAAGGTGTTGTGATCGGAGAGGTCCTGCTCTATGAGCCCTTCAAAGCCACTCCGGTTGTGACTTACATCGAGAAAAGCAATGTGGAACAGGCGGTCCGGGCCTATGAGGAGACCCGGGCGCGGGCCAAGGCCGAGCTGGATGAGCTGGAAGCCCGCATGCTGGAGCGAGATCCGGACAAGGCGGCAATCATCTATGCCCACCGGGAGATCCTGCTGGATCCGGCCATGGATGAGGAGATCCGCAACCTGATCCAGAATGACCTGATGAGCCCTGATGCGGCCATCGACCAGACATACAGCACCTACATTATGGTGCTGGGCAAGAGCAAGAACGAGATGATGCGTGAGCGGGCCTCCGACCTGCGGGACGTGAAGACCCGTCTGCTGCGCTGCTGGGCGGGGGAGAAGGAGCAGAACCTCTCCTCCCTGGAGAAGCCGGTCATCGTGGTGGCCGACGACCTCTATCCCTCGGACACCGTGTCCCTGGACCGGGAGAACGTGCTGGGTATCGTCACCCAGGTGGGCGGCGCTACCTCCCACACCGCCATCATCGCCCGCAGCTATGAGATCCCCGCCGTGCTGGGCATCCCCAACGCCATGACCAAGCTGACCGCCGGTGAGCAGGTGGTGCTGGACGCGGTGACGGGCGAGGTGATCACCGGCTCCGGCGAAGAGGAGCTGGCGGCCTACCGGGCCAAGGCGGAGAAGGTAAAAGCCGAACTGCTGGAGACCAAGACCTATTTGGCCACCGAGCCGGTCACCACCGACGGCCGCCACATCAGCGTCCGTCTGAACGTGGCTGCCGCCAATGACCATGAGCTCTCCGGCGCCGAGTACGCCGACGGCTGCGGCCTGTTCCGCACCGAGTTCCTCTATCTCAACGGCGACCATCTTCCCACTGAGGATGAGCAGTACGAGACCTATAAGAAGGTGCTGGAGGCCTTCGGCGACAAGCCGGTGATTCTCCGCACCATGGATATCGGCGGCGACAAGCAGCTGGACCGTCTGGAGCTGCCCAAGGAGGACAATCCCTTCCTGGGCATCCGCGGCCTGCGGCTGTCCCTGGTCCGGCCGGAGCTCTTCCGGGCCCAGATCCGGGCGGCTCTGCGCGCCTCCGTCCACGGCAACCTGCGCATCATGATGCCCATGGTGGGCGCCCTGGATGAAATCCGCAAGGCCAAGGCCTTCATCGCCGAGCAGGGCGCCGCCCTGGACGCCGAGGGTATCCCCTGGAACCACGAGGTGCCGGTAGGCATTATGATTGAGGTGCCCTCCGTGGCCCTCATCGCCGACCTGGTGGCCGATGAGGTGGACTTTGTCAGCGTGGGCACCAACGACCTGACCCAGTACCTCTGCGCTGCCGACCGGATGAACCCGGCGGTAAAGCCCTACTATCAGGACTACCATCCCGGCGTGTTCCGCATGCTGGGCCACATCGCCAAGACCTTCGGCGCGGCCGGCAAGCCGGTGAGCGTCTGCGGCGAGCTGGGCGGCGACACCCTGGCCATCCCCGTGCTGGTGGGCCTGGGCATCGACAAGCTCTCTATGGGTCTTGCCTCCATGGCGGCGGCCAAGCGGGTCATCCGCGGGCTGAACATGGATGAGGCCAGAGCCCTGGCGGAAGAGGTCAAGAACATGAAGACGGAGACGGAGATCCGCGCCCGTCTGGAGGCCTTCGCGGCCCGATAAGAAAGGGGACAGTTGCTATGTATTCCAAGCAGATTAAGATCCAGAACAAGACCGGTCTTCACGCCCGCCCTGCCTCCGAGTTTGTCAGCCAGGCGGGTAAGTTCAAGTCCAAGATCGAGCTCCAGCGCGTAGGCGAGGAGGACAAGTACAACGCCAAGTCCATCATCATGCTGCTCTCTCTGGGCCTGGCCCAGGGCGAAGAGGCCGTGCTCTACGCCGACGGCGAGGATGAGAAGGAGGCCGTCGAGACTCTGGCCGATCTCATCGCCAGCTTCAAGGAGTAATTTGTATCAATTGGACTGCTGGTCTTGCAACAGCGGTGGGCTGTATGGTATCTTTATATAAAAGAGCGGTACGGCTGCGCTGGTCCTGACCAGCAGTCCAGCTGCTGAGAAAGCGAGGGTTGCCTATGACCCGGGAAGAGATTAAGCGGCAGGTCACCAAGGACACCCTGCTCTCCGCCCGGAAGAACACGGGCCGGGGATTTGTCCCCGTGGGGATCTCCAACCGGCATGTCCACCTGACTCAGGCGGCAGTGGAGGCCCTCTTTGGTCCCGGCCACCAGCTCACCCCCATGAAGGCCCTGTCCCAGCCGGGACAGTTCGCCTGCGAGGAGAAGGTGACGGTGGAGGGCCCCAAGGGAAAGCTGAGCGGTCTCCGGGTCCTGGGCCCTGTCCGGAAGGACACCCAGGTGGAGCTGTCGGTGACCGACGCCTTCGCGGCGGGCATCAAGCCGGTGGTGCGCATGTCGGGAGACATCGCGGGCACACCGGGCTGCCGCCTGACGGGCCCCTGCGGGAGCCTGGAGCTGAAGGAGGGCGTCATCGTGGCCGCAAGGCACCTCCACATCTCCCCCGAACAGGCCGCGGTCTACGGCCTCAAGAGCGGCGACCAGGTCCGGCTGAGAAGCGAGGGACCCAGGGCCGTGGTGTTTGAGCATGTGGCGGTCCGGTCCGGGACAGGACACGACCTGGAGGTCCACATCGATTTTGACGAGGCCAACTGCGCGCAGATGAAGAACGGCGACCTGCTGGAGATCATCTGAGCGAGGCGGCTGTGCCGAAAGGGGGCGATGGATTGGACAGTCTGGAACGGCAGGCACTGATTGCGCGGATTACGGCGGAGGTGTGCAGAGCGGTGGACGCCGCTCAGGCGGCGAAGCCCGAGGCGCCGGACACACTGGCCATCATATCCGCGCCGCTGGCCCTGCCGGACAGAATTTTCAAGCAGGTGCGGGAGACCTTCGGCGGCAATGTACGCTATCTCCTCTTTGGAGACCATCTCCACTACGAGCAGGTCCCTGCGGTGCAGGGGACGCCCGAGGGAGAGCAGGACTACATTGAGGAGGCCGCCGGTGTGGAGACCGTGCTGCTCCTCTCGCCCCGCACCTCCACCCTCAGCCGTCTGGCAAAAGGGGAGGATGAGGGGCTGCTGGAGGACCTGGTGCTCCGCACCCTCCTGTGGGGGAAGGACGTACACATCTGGCTGGATTTCCAGCCTATGCGGTTCAAACGAAACACATTTTTCGAAAAGGTGCTGGACGCCATCGAGGCGCTGGAGGATATGGGCGTCACCGTCACAGCCTTTGACTGGACGGCGGAGCTGGGAAGCAAACCCCTCCTGACGCTGGTCACCGAGCGGGACATGATGGACGCCGGACAGGCGGGCGCGCAGGAGCTGCGCTGTGCCTCCAACGCCATTATCACCCCCTCGGCCCTGGACAAGGCCGCGGAGCTGAATATCCGAATCGTCCGTGTTTAGCAGATGGGAGGATTGACATGCAGATCGCGAGAGTCAAGGGAACAGTGGTCAGCACCAACAAAGCGGAAAAGCTGATGGGACTGAAGCTCCTGGTGGTCAAGCCCATTGACCTGGAGACCATGGAGGAGAAGGGAAGCCCCATCGTGGTGGTGGACGCAGTGGGCGCCGGTGAAGGCGAAGTGGTCATGCTGGTGGGAGGCAGCTCCTCCCGTCAGACCGCAGCCACGGAGAACAAGCCGGTGGATCAGTCCATTGTGGCCATCATCGACCACATCGATATCGACAACAAGCGGGTATTCCAGAAGTTTCAGTAAGCAGCAGTTCAGTCCCAACTAAAACTGCCGACAGCAGAGAGGTAGTGAGAACGTGCTCAACAGAAGCGAGATCGAGCGAATTGCCCGGGAGACTGCGGCGGAGCTGGCAGGGGGCGGCGGATGTACGCCTGCTTCCGGCTGCTGGATGTGCGATACTGCCGAGGAGGCCATCGCCAACGCGAAAGCGTCCCAGCAGAGGCTCCATGCCATGGGTCTGGAAGAGCGGGGACGGTTTATCGCCGCCATGCGCGCCGCGGCCCTGAAAAACGCTGAGTACCTGGCTGAGCTGGCCCACAGCGAGACCAAGTACGGCAGCGTGGCCCACAAGATCCTGAAAAACCAGCTGGCCGCCAACAAGACCCCCGGCATTGAGGACCTGGTGACCCAGGCTTTCAGCGGGGACGACGGCCTGACCATCGTGGAGGGCGCCCCCTGGGGGGTCATCGGCTCCATCACCCCCTCCACCAACCCCACGGCGACCATCATCAACAACTCCATCAGCATGATCGCCGCCGGCAATGCCGTGGTGTTCAACCCCCACCCGGCAGCCAAGCACGCCTCCCAGGAGGCCATGCGTATCCTCAATGAGGCCATTGTGGAGGCAGGCGGCCCGCCTGCCCTCATCGCCACCGTGAAGGTGCCCACCCTGCAGACCGGCGAGGCCATCATGGCCTCCAAGGACATCCGGCTGCTCTCCATCACCGGCGGCGAGGCGGTTGTGGCCGCGGCCATGAAGTACCCCAAGCGGGTGGTGGCCGCCGGACCTGGCAACCCGCCCGTCATTGTGGATGACACCGTGGACATCCCCTATGCGGCCAAGACCATTGTGGACGGCGCCAGCTTTGACAACAACGTCCTCTGCGTGGCGGAAAAAGAGGTGTTCGCCTTTGAGAACATCGCCGACGCGCTGATGAACGAGATGGTCCAGCGCTGCGGCGCTTGGCGGATCTCCGGCGCCGACATCGACAAGGTGGTGCGCACCGTGCTGCTGGAGAAGGACGGCAAGCACGTCATCAACCGGAAGTTCGTGGGCCGGGACGCCACCTACATCCTTCAGGAGAGCGGCGTGTCCTACCAGGGCAATCCCCGGCTGGTCATCGCCGAGGTGGACAAGTACCATCCCTTTGTCATGGTGGAGATGCTGATGCCTGTCCTGGGCATTGTCCGGGTGAAGGACATCGACGAGGCCGTGGCTGAGGCGGTGCGGGCCGAGCGGGGCTGCCACCACTCCGCCATGATTCACTCCACCAACATCAAGCACATGACCCAGGCGGCAGCCGCCCTGGACACCACCATTTTCGTCAAGAACGCCCCGTCTTACTCCGGCCTGGGCTTCGGCGGCCAGGGCTTCGCCACCCTGACCATCGCCACCCCCACCGGTGAGGGACTCACCAGCGCCCGCACCTTTACCCGTGCCCGCCGCTGCGTGCTCAAGGGCGATCTCCGGATTATCTGAGCCTATGGATAAGCTGGCAATGATTCGCGACGCGGGCGTGGTAGGCGCCGGCGGCGCCGGGTTCCCCACCCATGTGAAGCTGGACTGCCAGGCGGAGTTCGTCATCGCCAACGGCGCTGAGTGCGAGCCTCTGCTGCGGGTGGACCAGCAGGTCATGGAGTTTGAGGCCCGGGACGTTGTGGAGGGCCTGCGGATCGAGATGGAGCTGGTAGGCGCCAAGGAGGGAATTATCTTCCTCAAGGAGCACTATACCGGCGCTATCCGGGCCCTGCGGGACGTGCTCAAGCACGAGAAGAAGATCCGGCTCCACATTGTGGACAGCTTCTATCCCGCCGGCGACGAGCAGCAGATCATCTACGAGGTTACCCGCCGGGTGGTTCCCCCGGGAGGACTGCCCAAGGACGTGGGCTGTGTGGTCAACAACGTGAGCACACTGGTCAACGTGGCAAAGGCGGTCCGGGGTGAGCCGGTGACCGACAAGTACGTCACCGTGGGCGGGGCGGTCAAGGCCCCCTGCACCATCCGGGTGCCCATCGGCACCCCCCTCTCCGCGCTGGTGGAGTACGCCGGCGGCCCTCTGGAGGAGGACAGCGTGCTCATCGTGGGCGGCCCCTGCATGGGCGCCGTGACGGAGAACTGGGAGCAGAGCGTCACCAAGACCACCGGCGGCGTGCTGGTGATTCCCCGCAGCCATCCCCTTCTGGAGCGGAAGAACCCGGAAATCAACCTGAAGGTGATGCAGTCGGTGTGCTGCCAGTGCACCATGTGCACCCAGATGTGCCCCCGGCACGCCCTGGGCCTGGGGACCAGTCCCCACAAGGCCATGCGGGCGGTGGCCTGCGGCGCCGATCTGGTGGGCGACGTGGCCGGTATTCTCTCCTGCTGCGACTGCGGACTTTGTACTTACTACGCCTGTAATTTCGGCCTGAAACCCTCCCACATCATGAAGATGCTCAAGGGCAGCCTGATGCAGAAGGGCCTGCGGGCCAACCGGGACCGGATGGGCGAGCCGGACCGGTACATTGAAGACAAGCGCCTTCCCACCGGGCGGCTTATCGCCCGTCTGGGAATTGAGGACTACGATGTGCCTGCCCCCATGGAGACCGGGCTGCTGCCTGTCCCCGTGGTGCGCATCCCCACCAAGATGCACACCGGGGCTCCGGGACGGCCGGTGGTGAAGCCGGGCGACCGGGTCATCCGGGGCCAGCTGATTCTGGACCTGCCGGAGAAGGGGCTGGGCGCGAAAATCCACGCCAGTATTGACGGTACAGTGACCGAGGTCACTCAGACCTATGTGGAGGTGAGAGCATGAGGACAGCATTAGGAGCCATTGAAGTTCAGAGCATCCCCAAGGGCATTGAGGCGGGGGACGCCATGCTCAAGGCGGCCCATGTGGAGCTCATCTCCGCCGGTACGGTCTGCGCCGGCAAGTACGTGGTGGTGGTAGCCGGTGAGGTGGACGCGGTCAACGCCAGCGTCCAGGCCGGCGCCGCCATGGCGGGCGGCAAGCTCATCGACAGCCTGCTCATTCCCCGCATCCATCCCCAGGTTCCCAGGGCCATCAACGCCTGCACCGATGTGGGCAGCGTCCAGGCCGTGGGCACCATGGAGCTCTTCTCCGTCTGCGCCGCCATTCAGGCGGCCGACGCAGCCGTCAAGGCGGCCACTGTGGACCTGATTGAGGTCCGGCTGGGCCGAGGCCTGGGCGGAAAATCCTTTGTGGTACTCACCGGCGATGTGGCTTCGGTCCGCGCCGCTGTGGAGTCCGGGCGGACCGCCGCCCGGGAGAAGGGCCTGGTGTCCGACTGCACCGTGGTTCCCTCTCCCCACCCCGATCTGGTCAAAGCACTGCTGTAATACAGATTGCCCATAAAAACCAAGGACACTGACAGGAGGCACATAATTATGAAGCTTGCGTTAGGTATGGTAGAGACCCGGGGCCTGGTTGGCTCCATCGAGGCGGCCGACGCTATGGTGAAGGCGGCCGACGTGCATCTCATCGGCAAGGAGCGCATCGGGTCCGGCCTGGTGACCGTCATGGTCCGCGGCGATGTGGGCGCGGTGAAGGCCGCCGTTGAGGCTGGCGCCGCCGCTGCCAAGCGGGTGGGCGACCTGTACGGTACCCACGTCATCCCCAGCCCCCACGACGATGTGGAGACCATTCTCCCCGGCTACGAGAAGCCCGCCGCCAAGAAGGCCCCCGCGGCCAAGGCGTAAGGTCCCATGTATACCGGCGAGGTGATCGGCTCGGTGGTGGCCACCGTGAAGGAGGAAAACCTGGAGGGAATCCCTCTGCTGGTGGTCCAGGTCATCGAGAACGGAAAGCGAACCAGAAAGGTGATCGCGGCGGACTCCACCCGCCAGGCGGGCTATGGGGACTTTGTGTACCTCATCGGCTCCAAGGAGGCGGCCCGGGTGTTCCGCAAGAAGCTCACCCCGGCGGACGCGGCCATTGTAGGCTTTATCGACTCCTATCGGGAAGAGCTGTAAATCCCATGCAGACCCAGGCGGCGGGGCCGCCGACGAATCAATAAGACCGAAAAAATTATGATAAAATGGAGGAATTAAGTTATGGAGAGACAGGCTTTGGGTATGGTTGAGACCAGAGGTTTGATCGGCGCTATCGAGGCTGCGGATTCCATGGTGAAGGCCGCCAACGTCCATCTGGTGGGCAAGGAGCAGATCGGCTCCGGCCTGGTGACCGTCATGGTCCGCGGCGACGTTGGCGCCGTGAAGGCTGCCGTCGAGGCCGGCGCCGCCGCTGCCAAGCGGGTGGGCGACCTGTACGGCGTGCACGTCATCCCCTCTCCCCACGGCGACGTGGAGGCCATTCTGCCTCAGGCGTAACCAATCCGCGGGCCGTCCCTCTCCGCGCCTGATACGGCGCGGGGAGGGGCAGCCCTGCCGGGGCGGCAATCCGCCCCTGTGCCATGAATACTCCGGGAAAGGACGGTGCCTGACATGAGACTGGCGCGGGTCGTGGGAAACGTGGTCTCCACCATCAAGGACGAGGGCTATATGGGCCAGAAGCTGATGATCGTGGAGTATCTCAATGAGCATGGCCAGCCTGAGGGCGCGCGGCAGATCGCCTTTGACTGCGCCGACGCCGGCGTGGGCGATATTGTCATCGTGAATACCGACGGCGGAGCGGCCAACATGTTCCTCGGCAAGCAGTGCATCGCCGACATCACCATCTGCGGTGTTGTGGATTACTGCACCTTTAACGGGGAAAATATCATGGGACATACGGTGCCGGCCCCTTCGAGAAAGGATTAAGCCATGGTTGACATCAAGAAAATTTCGGAAGAGGTCCTGCGGGAGCTGGAGGCCCAGGAAAAGGCGTCCCCCCGTCCCTGTCCCATCCAGGGCCAGGGCGCCCGCGTGCGGGATGTGACCTGTGCCGAGGTGCCCCGCAAGCTGGAGCACTCCCTTCTTGTGGCGGACATGACCCGTGAGAAGCTGCTGGCTGAATGTCAGGTGGCCCGGCAGTGGGGCGTGGGCGCGGTGTGCGTGGCGCCCTACTATGTGGAAGAGGCAGCCCAGGCTCTGGCGGGAACCAATGTGGCGGTGTGTGCCGCCATCGGCTTCCCCAGCGCCTTTATGAGCACTGAGGCCAAGGTGGCCGACGTGCGGGCCTGCACCAACGCCGGTGCCACGGAGTTGGACATCGCCGTGGATATCGCAGCGGTCAAGTCGGGAAACTGGAACAAGGTGACCCGGGACTTCGGCGCGGCTGTGGACGCGGCCCGGGGCAGAGCGCTGGTGAAGGCGGTCTTTGAGCACGGGTCCTACAATGAATCTGAGAAAGAACAGGTCCTTCTTCTGGCCAAGCGCTGCGGCGTGGACTATGTAAAAGTTCAGAATATGACCAGCGGCGTGGGTGCCCGGGTGGAGGAGATCTTCCTTGTGCGGCAGATCCTGGGCCGCAACGTGAAGATAAAAATTGACGGCGGCGTCAAGACCCTGGACAAGGCGCTGGAGCTCTTTACCGCCGGCGCCGACCGGATTGGCCTCACTGCCACCGCCAAGGTGGCCGCCGAGGCCATGGAACGGGCCCGGTGAGACGCCCCTGATCCCTACCGCGGCGGCAGCCCCGCCGCGCCAGGAAAGGAATGAATATGGCATTGGAAATGAATGAACTCAATGAAATCATCCGAAAGGTAACGGAAGAGGTGTGCAGCCGGTACGGCATCTCCGGCGCGCCTGCCGCCCCCGCGGCCGGCGGCGCAATGGACCCCGCCTCTCTGGGAAAGTATATTGACCACACTCTGCTCAAGCCCGAGGCTTCCGTGGAGGATATCAAGAAGGTGTGTGACGAGGCCAAGAAGTATCACTTCGCCAGCGTCTGCGTCAACCCCTCCTATATCCGCTATGTGGCCGAGCAGCTCTCCGGCAGCGATGTGACGCCCTGCTGCGTCATCGGCTTCCCCTTCGGCACCCAGACCCCCGAGGCCAAGCGCTTTGAGGCTCAGGACGCTGTGACCAACGGCGCCCGTGAGGTGGACATGGTCATCAACGTGGGCGCCATCAAGTCCAAGGACTGGCAGCTGGTGAAGCGGGACATCGAGGGCGTGGTGGAGGCTACCCGCGGCCGGGCCGGCGTGAAGGTCATTCTGGAGACCTGCCTGCTCACCGACGAGGAGAAGGTGAAGGCCTGCACCATCAGCAAGCTGGCCGGTGCAGCCTTCGTCAAGACCTCTACCGGCTACTCCAAGGGCGGCGCCACTGTGGAGGACGTGCAGCTCATGCGGGCCACTGTTGGCCCCGAGATGGGCGTGAAGGCCTCCGGCGGCATCCGTACCTATGAGGACGCTGTGGCCATGATCAAGGCCGGCGCCAACCGTCTGGGCGCCAGCGCGGGCATCAAGATCATTGCCGGCCCCTCCGGTTCCACCGGTGACCATCAGTGCATCAACTGCGGCGCCTGCAAGACCCAGTGTCCCACCGGCGCCTGCACCATTGTCAAGAATAGCTACTAAGCATCGCACAACTACTACAGCCGATTTCATATCAGGCAGGAGGTCTGCGCCCTGCGCAGGTCTCCTGCTTGTTAGTTTAGCGGAAAGGACAAGGCCCGGATGGATGAGAGTCTGCTTAAACGCGTAAAGAAGTACGCCAACCATTTTAAGGAGATCAGCGGCGTGGATACCTGCGTACTCAATCTCCGGGAGCGAAAGTTTTATGAGGGACCGCCCTCCTTCTGCCAGGAGAACTGTCCCTGCCGGGACGGAGACTGCGACTGCTTCCAGGTCCACCTGCGCAACTGCCTGGAGGCAGAGCGGTGGGATGGACGATATACCTACTACTGCCCGCTCAATTTCATCTTTGTGGCCGCCTACTGCACCACCCGTATGGGGATTCCCACCGGTGTGGTGGCCGGACCCTTCCTGCTGGACGAGTTTGATCGGGATTCCTTCCCGGGGCTGGATGAGAAGGCCATCGCCGCGTTGGCTCGTATTCCTGTCATGAGCACCAGTAAGGGCTATCACTTCGGCGAAACCCTGGCCGCGCTGCTCACCTGCTGCGGCATCAGAGACAGAGGCTTTTCCCCCACGGAAAACCGGTGGGAGCTCATCAACAAGATGTTCAGGTTTGCCACCAACGGCACAGATGGTACGCAGACAGGCTATTCCATTGAAATGGAACGGCGCCTGGTCCATTTGATTTCAGACGGTGACAACGAAGGCGCCCGCCAGCAGATCAACCAGGTTCTCAGCTATATCTCCTTTTCCACCAACGGGAATGTGGAGGCGGCAAGAGCCAGGTGTATGGAACTGCTGGTGATGATGAGCCGGGCGGCTATCGACGGGGGCGCGGAAGTGGATACTATCTTCGTGCTCAATGAGACCTATTTTCATGAGCTGTCCGCCTGCTCCGCGGTAGCGGATATGGGTGTCTGGCTGTCTACCGCGGCCAGCGGATACGCCTCCTATGTACAGGACGCCGCCGCCACAAAGCACTCCTACGCCGTGTCCAAGGCCATCAACTATATCCGGCAGAACTACGCCTCCAAAATTACCCTGGAGGGCACCGCCAAAATGGTCTATCTCAGCCGCTCCTACTTCTCCAAGCTCTTTGCGGAGGAGACAGGTACCACCTTTTCCAACTATGTCATCCAGGTGCGGATTGAGAAGAGCAAGCAGCTCCTGCTGGACAGCAGCGTGAAGCTGGCCGACGTGGCCTACCTGGTGGGCTTTGTAGACCAGAGCTATTTTACAAAATGCTTTCGTAAAATTGTGGGCATTTCACCGGGAAAATACCGGAACTGCCAGGGAAAACTGGAATAACAGGGGGAAAACCATATGGAATTGCTGGAACAATACCTGAACCACCCCTTTGAATGCAGCTGTGGGCGCACCCACTTTGTGCCCATGCGCAGAATCTGCACTGATATGTGGCGCACCGACCTGTCTGCCGAGTTTGAGGCCCTGCTGGGGGGCAAGCGGGCGGTCATGCTCTGCGACGTCCACACCAAAGAGGCCATCAACGACCGCCTGGCCGCCTATCTCAAAGAACAGGGCTGGGAGCTGACGGTCCGGGAGTACGACAGCCAGGGGACCCTCTTCAACGATGAGACCGTGGTGGGCACGGCGGTTTTTGCTGTGACCCCCAAGACAGACGGCATCATCGCTGTGGGCGGCGGCACCATCACCGATCTGGGCCGTTTTGTGGGCAGCCGGATGGGCAAGCCCTTTGTGCTGGTGATGACCTGCCCCTCCATGGACGGCTACGGCTCCGACGTGGCCGGTATGCTCATCGGCGGCAAGAAGAAGGTGCTCAAGGACTGCACCTTCCCCCAGGGCCTCTTTGCCGACCTGGAGGTGCTGCGTACCGCACCCTGGGACCTGATCAAGTCCGGCTTCGGCGACATGCTGGGCAAGCGTACCGCCCTGCCCGACTGGATTCTGGCCCGGCATGTGGACGGCGCCTACTACTGCCCGCTGATTGCCGACATTGTGGACAAGACCTCCCAGGCCTGTCTGGACTGCCTGGACGGCATTGTGGAGCGTGATCAGGAGGCCATCCGCACCCTGATTGACGCCCTGGCCCTCACCGGCGTGAACATGGCCCTCTGCTCCGATACCCGCCCCGCCTCGGGCAGCGAGCACATCTTCTCCCACTACCTAGTGGAGTCTGCCATCGACCAGGGCCGTCCGGCCCCCTCCCACGGCACAACCGTGGCCTTCGGCACACTGATCTCCGCCCTGCTGTACGAATACCTGCTGGGCCCGGCCATGCCGGAGGAGCTCTCTCCCATCCGGGAGGAGCTGAAGAAGTATCTGCCCGCCTCGGACGCCGTGCGGGAGATGCTGGTGAAGGCGGGCATCGGCGCCGCCGTGACCGACCATCTGCCCGGCAAGGAGGCGCTGGCCAATATGATCAGAGCTTCCAGCGCGCCGGAAAAGCGGTATACCATCTTGCGTTATCTGTCTGATTGTGGTATGCTGGAGCAAAGTATTCAGTACGTCCTGGAGCACATGGACTGACCAGAGAAAGGCGGAGGAGCAAATGCCCGAACAGACCCAGACAACAATCATGTATGCCATTCTTCTGGTTGTGCTCATAGCGGTTCTGGTTGTTTTCTTTATTATTCCGGACCGTAAGGCGAAAAAGGAGAAGGAGAGCGTTCAGCGCGGCCTGAAGGTGGGCGAGAAAGTGTACACCAAGGCCGGTATCCACGGCACCGTGGCGGCGCTGGACGGGGATCATGTCCTGCTGGAGGTGGGGAAGAACCGCACCCAGCTGGAGGTGGCCCGGTGGGCCATTCTGAGTGAGGATGACGGCAAGGCCAAGAGCAAGCGCCTCCGCACCATCCCCATCGAGCACGATGACTGAAGCATGCCGGAGAGAGGGGAGCCCGCAGGCAGCGGGTTCCCCCTTTTTTTGGTATGAAACAGGGCGGATTCATATTATTTTTCGATGATAGAAAAATCGCCGAACGGCTTGCCTTGGAAGGACAGTTGTGCTATGCTGGAAACCGTACCGGGAAACGGATATCATGCACAAATCGGATGGCACAATTTCCTGGGTAGTCTTTTACAAGAAAACGAAAATGAGTAAAGCGTCCGTGATAAATGGACACGACATACTTCGATTGAGCTGAATATACAAAAGTGCGGACGCGGTGCGGCGGAAAGCCGCCTAACAGGGAAGACCGGTGAAAATCCGGCGCAGTCTTACCTCTACTGTAAGCGCAGACGAGAGCGTCAGTCCATTGGCCAGGGGCCGAGAAGGGACGCTGGAGGATGAAGCGCAAGCCAGGAGACCTGCCGCAGTTCGGTACGTACTCTGAGGTGGAGGGTACTGGCATACGTAAAAACGCGGGCCCTTTCCATTGGAAAGGGCCCGTTTTTCGTCTGTCAGCTCTGGGAGGCGCTATGGCAAAGCTGGAACACTATATCGACGTGGGGGACAAGAAGCTGCGCTGCGGCTATACCACCGGCACCTGCGCTGCGGCTGCGGTCCGGGGGGCGGCGGAGCTGCTGCTCCTGGGGCGGCGGCTGAGCGCCGTCCGGGTGGACACCCCGGCGGGCATCCAGGTGGAGGCCGAGCTGCTGGAGTTCTCCGCCGGGCCGGGCTGGGCGTGCTGCGCCGTCCGGAAGGACGGGGGCGACGACCCGGATGTCACCGACGGTACCCTGATTTTCGCCAGAGTAGAGCGGACGGATACACCCGGTGTGGAGATTGACGGCGGCGAGGGCGTGGGCCGGGTGACCAGGCCCGGCCTGGATCAGCCTGTGGGCGCGGCGGCCATCAACTCCACCCCCAGGCGGATGATCCGGGAGCAGGCCGAGGCTGTGCTGAAGGAGTCGGGCGTGTCCGGTGGCCTGCGGGCCGTCATCTCCGTGCCTGAGGGCCAGCGGCTGGCAGGGGGGACCTTTAACCCACGGCTGGGCATTGAGGGAGGCATCTCCATTCTGGGTACCAGCGGCATTGTTCGCCCCATGAGCGAGGAGGCCCTGATCCGCTCAGTCCACCTGGAGCTGGACCTGGTGCGGGCAAGCGGAGCGGAGGACGTGCTGGTCACTCCCGGCAACTACGGTGAGGACTTTTCCCGGGATGTGCTGGGCCTGCGGCTGGACCGCTGGGCTCTGTGCAGCAACTATGTGGGCGAGGCCATCGACCACGCCCGGGGACTGGGGTTCCGGTCCCTGCTGCTGGTGGGCCATCTGGGCAAGCTGGTGAAGGTGGCGGCTGGCATCATGAACACCCACTCCCGCACCGCCGACGGCCGGGGAGAGACCATGGCCGCCCACACCGCCCTGTGCGGCGGTGACCGGGCGCTGGTGGAGCGGGTCTTTGACGCCCCCACCACCGACGGCGCGGTGGAGCTGCTGGAGGAGGCCGGCCTGAAGGAGGCCGTGATGGCCTCCTTGGCAACGTCTCTGGACCGGCGGCTCAAGGCAAGAGCGGGGGCGGACATGGAGATTGAGGCCCTCTTCTTCTCCAACCGGTTTGGAATTTTGGGACAGACCCCCGGTGCGGCGCGGCTGCTGGAGCGCCACCGGACGGAATATAACGACAGAACATAAAAACGGAGGCTCACTGATATGGTACACTTTATCGGCGCCGGTCCTGGCGCACCTGATCTCATCACCCTGCGGGGCGCCCGGCTGCTGGCTGAGGCCGACGTGATTATCTATGCCGGTTCCCTGGTGAACCCGGCCCTGCTGGAGGGGCGCAAGGAGGGCTGCGCCGTGTACGACAGCGCGTCCATGACCCTGGAGGAAGTGCTGGCTGTCATGGAGAAGGCCGAGCAGGAGGGCAAGACCACCGTCCGGCTCCACACCGGCGACCCCTCTCTTTACGGCGCCATCCGGGAGCAGATGGACGAGCTGGACAAGATGGGCGTGTCCTATGACGTGACCCCCGGCGTGTCCTCCTTCTCCGGAGCCGCCGCAGCCCTCAACGCAGAGTATACTCTGCCTGATGTATCTCAGTCTGTTATCATCACCCGCATGGCGGGCCGTACCCCTGTGCCCGAGGGCGAGGCCCTGGCCAAGATGGCCTCCCACGGCTGCACCATGGTGCTCTTCCTGTCCACCGGTCTGCTGGAGGATGTGGAGAAGGAGCTGATGAAGGGCGGCTATTCCCCCGACACCCCGGCGGCCATTGTGTACAAGGCCACCTGGCCCGACCAGAGGGTGTACCGCTGCACCGTGTCCACCCTGGCCCAGACCGCCAGGGACAACCACGTCACCAAGACCGCCCTCATCACCGTGGGCGGCTTCCTGGGTACCGAGTATGAGCGCTCCAAGCTCTACGACCCCACCTTCACCCACGGCTGCCGGAAGGGGACCGAGGGATGAAGCTGGCCATGGCCGCCTTCACCGCCCGTGGGGCGGCGCTGGGGCGGCGGCTGGCGGTGGCCCTGACGGCGGAGGGGGAGGCGTGCTCCCTGGCCGTCCCTGCCCGGCTGGCTGCGGAGCTGGACCTGCCCGCCATGGACAGCCTGGCGGACTGGACAGCCCGGGAATTTGCACGGGCGGACGGCCTTATCTTCGTGGGGGCCTGCGGTATTGCCGTCCGGGCTATCGCGCCCCATGTGAAGGACAAGCTCACCGACCCCGCCGTGGCGGCGGTGGACGAGGCGGGGCGCTGGGTGGTGCCTCTTCTGTCCGGCCACGTGGGGGGCGCCAACGACCTGGCCCGCCGCATTGCCGCCCTCACCGGCGGACAGGCGGCGGTCTCCACGGCCACCGACGTCAACGGCCTCTTCGCCGTGGACCAGTGGGCCGCCCGGCAGGGCTTCGCCATTGAGGACAGAACAGCCGCCAAGGCCATTTCTGCCGCCCTGCTTGCCGGGGAAACTGTGGGCTTTGCCAGTGAATTCCCGGTGGAGGGCGTTTTGCCCAAGGGAGTGACGGCAGGAGAAGCAAACATCGGCTTTTCCGTCACCGCAAAGACGGAACCGCTGCCCTTTGAGACCGGGCTGCGTCTGGTGCCCCGGGTGCTCCGGCTGGGTGTCGGCTGCCGCCGGGGCACAACCGAGGAGGCCATTGCCGCCACCGTGGACGCCGCTCTGGCGGAACACGGGTTTTCCACAAAGGCGGTGGATGGAGTGGGCACCATCGACTTGAAAAAGGACGAGGCAGGGCTGCTTGCCTTCTGTGCCCACCGGGGCTGGAACCTGAACTGTTACAGCGCGGAGGAGCTGCTCCGGGCCGAGGGGGACTTTACTCCCTCTGACTTCGTGAAAGGGGTCACCGGGGTGGACAATGTTTGCGAGCGCTCCGCTGTGACGGGCGGTGGACAGCTGGTCATCCGCAAGCGGGCGGCGGGTGGCGTCACCGTGGCGGCAGCCCTGCTGCCCCTGCGGCTCACCTTTGAATAAAAAGAAAATGCCGTGCCTTATGGCGCGTATGGAGGTTTTTGGATGAAAGTGACCGTAATCGGTCTGGGCCCCGGCGCGGGCGCCGACCTGACCGGCCGGGCCAGAGAGGCCCTGGCCGCCTGCGACCTGGTGGTGGGCTACACCGCCTATGTGGCCCTGATTAAGGACGGGTTCCCCGACAAGGAGTACCGCTCCACCGGCATGCGCAAGGAAGTGGACCGGTGCCGGGCTGCCGTGGAGGCCGCCGTGGAGGGTCATGATGTGGCCATGGTGTGCTCCGGCGACTCCGGCGTGTACGGTATGGCGGGCCTCATCTATGAGGTAGCCCAGGACTATCCGCCGGTGGACATCGAGGTGGTGCCCGGCATTACCGCCGCCTGCGGCGGCGCCGCCGTTCTGGGTGCGCCCCTGACCCACGACTTCGCCGTGGTGTCCCTGTCCGACCTGCTCACCCCCTGGGAGCTCATTGAGAAGCGGCTCACCTGCGCCGCTGAGGCGGACTTTGTCCTGTGCATCTACAACCCCATGAGCCACAGCCGTCCCGACCACCTGCGCCGTGCCTGCGACATCCTGCTGAAGGTCAAGGACCCGGGCACCGTGTGCGGCTGGGTGCGCAATATCGGCCGTGAGGGCGAGGAGAGCAGGCTCCTCACCCTGGCTGAGCTGAGAGACGAGAAGGTGGACATGTTCACCACTGTGTTTGTGGGCAGCAGCGCCACCATGAACCTGAACGGCAAGATGGTCACCTCCCGTGGCTACCGGGGTGTGGGTTCCCGGGAGGAGTAAGCATCCCGGAAAAAGGAGGAATCAGCGTGGAAATTCTGCTCTTCGGCGGCACCACCGAGGGCCGCATGCTGGCCCAGTGGCTGGATGAGCGGGGAGACAAGGTGACCTACTGCGCCGCCACCGAGTACGGCGGGACCCTGGTCCCGGAGGGAGCGGGTGTCACCGTCCATGTGGGACGGCTGGACCAGAATGGCATGGCCGCCCTGCTGGCGGCGGGCCATTTTGACTACGCGGTGGACGCTACCCACCCCTACGCTTCCGTGGTCAGTGCCAATCTGAAAGCGGCGGCGGGAGAGGCCGGCGTGCCCTATCTCCGGCTGGTGCGGGAGGACGTGCCCGACGATGAGAGCTGGTTCCACGCCCCCGACGCCAAAACAGCGGCGGAGATGCTGCTGGGCATGGAGGGCAACATCCTCCTCACCACCGGCAGCAAGGAGCTGGACTGCTATGCAGTTCCCGGTCTGCGGGAGCGGGTATTTCCCCGTGTGCTGCCCGCTCTGGACTCCCTGAACCGCTGCCTGGAGCTGGGATTCCCCCCGGCACACATCATCTGCATGCAGGGCCCCTTTTCCAAGGAGCTCAACATTGCCATGATGGAGCAATTCAACATCAGCGTGATGGTCACCAAGGCCAGCGGAAAGAACGGCGGCTTCTGGCAGAAGGCCGCGGCTGCCGCCGAGGTACGGGCGGATCTGCTCCTCATCGACCGCCCCTGTCCGGAGGACGGACTGACTATGCTGGAGATGAAATCCTTCCTGAACCGGCCCTGGACGGAGAAATAAAGGAGAGAAAGAACCATGAAGAGCCCGGTTTATCTGATCGGCGTGGGCATGGGAGACGGCGGCACCCTGACCGCCGATGCCGCCGACGCCATTGACGCCTGCGACCTGCTCATCGGCGCACCCCGTCTGCTGGAGCCCTGGCAGGACAAGGGCAAGGAGACGCAGGCCATTATCCCCGCCCAGGAGATTGCCGACTGCATCCTCAGCCAGGACAACCGCTGCACCGTGGGTGTGCTGTTGTCCGGCGACGTGGGCTTTTACAGCGGCGCCAAGAACCTCTACCCCCTTCTGGAGGAGGAGCGGGAGGTCATCGCCATCCCCGGTATCAGCAGTCTGGTGTACTTCTGCGCCCGGATTCACACCACCTGGCAGGACGTCCACCTGGTCAGCGCCCACGGCCGCAGCTGTGACGCCGCCGCCGAGGTGGGCCGCAACGCCAAGACCTTCTTCCTCACCGGCGGGAGCAGCGGCCCCGCCGAGCTGTGCGCCCGCCTGCGGGATAGGGGCCTGGGCAAGGTCAGTGTCTGGGTGGGCGAGCGGCTGTCCTATGAGGACGAGCGCATCACCTACGGCACGGCCGAAGAGCTGGCGGAGGAGGAGTTCGACCCCCTGGCCGTGATGCTGGCGGTCAACTCCAGCCCTGACAAGGGCAGGGCCTACATCCCCACCCTCACCGATGAGGACTTTATCCGGGGCGACGTGCCTATGACCAAGGAGGAGGTCCGGGCCCTGGCCCTGGTCAAGCTCCGCCTGGAGCCGGGCCAGAAGGTGTGGGACGTGGGCGCCGGCACCGGCTCGGTGTCGGTGGAGTGCGCCCGGTCCATCCCCGACGGCGACGTGTTCGCCATTGAGAAAAAGCAGGAGGCCCTGGAGCTCCTGTCCAAGAACAAGGCCAGATTCGGCGTGTCCAACCTCCACCTGGTGGCCGGAGAGGCACCCGGTGCTCTGGAGGGACTGCCTGCCCCCGACCGGGTGTTCCTGGGGGGGACCTCAGGCAGCCTGGGGGAGATTCTGGGCATTGTGCTGCGCAAGAACCCCGCCGCCCGTGTGGTGGCAGCCGCCATCACCCTGGAGACCCTGGGGGAGGCCATGCGGTGCTTTGAGGGCATGGGTCTGGCCAATGTGGAGATCGCCCAGATTTCCGTCAGCAAGGCCAGAACTGTGGGCCCCTACCACATGATGAACGCCCAGAACCCGGTGTTCCTGATCTCCGGGGAGGGACAGGGATGAGCGGCGGGGCGCTGCCCCGGCTCCTGCTCTGCGCCCCGTCCAGCGGCGGCGGTAAGACCACCGTTACCTGCGCCGTGCTCCAGGCACTGGTGAACCGGGGCCTGTCCCCCGCCTCCTTCAAGTGCGGCCCGGACTACATCGACCCCATGTTCCACAGTGAGATCATCGGGGCCAAGAGCCGCAACCTGGACCTGTTCTTCTGCGGGGAGAATCTGGCACGCCAGCTTCTGTGGGAGAACGGCAAGGACTGCGGCGTCTCGGTCATCGAGGGGGTCATGGGGTACTACGACGGCGTGGCCATGGGCACCCAGGCCAGCGCCTACCACCTCTCCAAGGCCACAGGCACGCCCGCCGTGCTGGTGCTGGACGGCCGGGGGATGGGACTGTCGGCGGCTGCCGCGGTGAAGGGGATCAAGGACTTCCGCAGCGACAGCGGCATCGCCGGTGTGCTCCTCAACCGCATCTCTCCCATGCTCTACCCCAGGCTGAGAGACGTTATAGAAAAGGAAACAGGTGTAAAGGCATATGGCTTTCTTCCGGAGCGGAAGGACTGCGCACTGGAGAGCCGCCACCTGGGTCTGGTCACCGCGGCGGAGGTGGCCAACCTGAAGGAGAAGCTGTCCGCCCTGGCCGCTCAGGCCGAGGAGACGGTGGACCTGGACGGCCTGCTGGCCCTGGCCAAATCAGCACCTGCCCTGGAATTTGAGGAAGAGCCTCTTCCGGCCCCCGTACCCGGCAGACCCCGCATCGCCGTGGCGAAAGACAAGGCCTTCTGCTTCTACTACGCCGACGGTCTGGACGCTCTGGAGCGGCTGGGGGCGGAGCTGGTGCCCTTCTCTCCCCTGGAGGACAAGGGGCTGCCGGAGGGCTGCTCCGGCCTCTATCTGGGGGGCGGCTACCCGGAGATTTTCGCCGGTGAGCTGGCCCGAAATACCGAGATGTTAAAAGCAATCCGCTACACTGTGGAGGGCGGCATGCCCACCGTGGCCGAGTGCGGCGGATTCCTCTATTTACATGAGCACCTGCAGGACAGCGAGGGTGTGGACCAGCCCCTGGTCGGGGTGTTCCCCTGGTCGGCCCGCAACACCGGAAAGCTGGGCCGCTTCGGCTATGTGACCCTGACGGCTCAGAAGGACGGCCTGCTGTGCCGGGCGGGGGAGGGCTTCCCCGCCCACGAGTTCCACTACTGGGACAGCCAGCAGCCCGGCGCGGATTTCCACGCCCGGAAGCCCGGCAGCAGCCGGAGCTGGGACTGCGCCTGGCACACACCCACCATGTACGCCGGATTTCCACATTTTCATTTCCGCGCCTGCCCCGAGGCGGCCCGCCGCTTCGTGTCGGCATGCGCCAGATATCAGGAGGAGCGTGTATGAGCATTCTGGAGGAGACACTTGCAGCCATTGTCCCTGCCGATCAGGCGGCCATGGACGCCGCCTGGCAGCGCTGGGATTCCATCGCCAAGCCTCTGCGCAGCCTGGGTCTGCTGGAGGAATCGGTGGTCCGTATCGCCGGCATGACCGGTACCCCCGCTGTGAAGCTGGGTAAGCGGGCCGTCATCGCCATGTGCGCCGACAACGGCGTGGTGGCCCAGGGGGTCACCCAGACCGGCCAGGAGGTAACCGCCATTGTCACCGAGAACATGTCCACCGGCGACACCAGCGTGTGCCATATGGCCGCCGCCGCCGGAGCGGAGGTCATCCCCGTGGACATCGGCGTGGCCCGCCCGGTGGTGGGGGAGCGCATCCGCCAGTACAACATCCGCCGGGGTACCGCCGACATGACCCAGGGTCCTGCCATGACCCGGGAAGAGGCGGTCAAGGCGGTTGAGACCGGCATTCAGCTGGTGCGGGAGCTGAAGGACAAGGGCTACGGCCTTATCGGCACCGGCGAGATGGGTATCGGCAACACCACCACCTCCAGCGCGCTGGTCTCCGTGTTCCTGAACTGCCCGGCTGAGAAGGTGACAGGCCGGGGCGCAGGTCTGTCCAGCGCCGGTCTGGAGCGGAAAATTAAAGCCATTGAGACTGCCATCCGGCTCAACCAGCCCGATCCCGCCGACCCCATCGACGTGCTGAGCAAGGTGGGCGGCCTGGACCTGGCCGGACTGTGCGGCGTGTTCCTGGGCGGCGCGGCCTGCCACATCCCCGTGCTGGTGGATGGCTTCATCTCCTCCGCCGCGGCCCTCACCGCCGCACGGCTGTGCCCCAATGCGGTGGACTACATGCTGGGCAGCCACGCCTCCAACGAGCCCGCCGGACGCATGGTGCTGGAGGACCTGGGCCTGAAGCCCTTCCTCTACGCCAACATGTGCCTGGGCGAGGGTACCGGCGCGGCGGCGGTCATGCCCCTGCTGGACATGGCGCTGGCGGTGTACGACGGTATGACCACCTTTGCCGACGAGCAGATTGAGGCGTATCAGCCTTTGACGTAACTCCAGGGGGGGAAATTCCCCCCTAGATACAAAACCGCCGCGCCGCCTTGGGCGGCACAACGGTTTTGATACCCCCCTCACCCCCGCACAGCGGGGGTGGTTGTGGCCGCTGCGGCCACAAGTTAAGGTGTGCTCCGCAGGCGCATGTCCTGCTGCGCACGGATTTTGATTTCATGAGGGGAACGGAGGAGATGGCAATGCTGATTCTGGTCTCCGGCGGGAGCGGCAGCGGAAAATCGGCCTTTGCCGAGGACCTGATCGTCTCCTCAGGCCTGGAAACAAAGATATATGTGGCCACCATGCAGGTGTGGGACGCCGAGGGTCAGGCCCGGGTGGACCGGCACCGGGCCATGCGGGCAGGCAAGGGCTTTGCCACCCTGGAGTGTCCGGTGAATCTGGCGGAGGCTGATGTGCCCCAGGGGTGCGCCCTGCTGCTGGAAGACCTGACCAATCTGGCGGCCAACGAGTGGTTCGGCGGGGACCGCTCCGGAGCAGAGGAGCGGGTGCTCGCCGGGCTGAGTAAATTGAAAGACTGTGCCGCCCTGACGGTGGTGGTGGCCAATGAGCTGTTCTCCGACGGCATCGAGTATGATAAGGAGACAGCGGACTATCTGGCCTGCCTGGCTCGGCTCAACCGGGCGGCGGCTCAGATGGCGGACCGGGTGTACGAGGTTGTGTGCGGCATCCCGGTGCGCTGGAAGGGGGAAGCGGAATGAAGAGCTTTTGGATCGCCCTGGCCATGTACTCCAAGCTGCCCGCCAAGCGGGTGGAGTGGGACAAAAAGAGCCTGTCCTGGGCGCTGTGCTGGTTCCCGGCGGTGGGTATCGCGGCGGGTGCGCTGCTGTTTGGCTGGCTGTGGCTGGCCGGGGTGCTGGGCCTGGGCGCGCCCCTGAGGGCGGCAGTGGCCCTGCTCATCCCTATCGCCATCAGCGGCGGTATCCACGTAGACGGCTTCTGCGACACCGCCGACGCCCTGGGCTCCCACCAGACCAGAGAGAAGAAGCTGGAGATTCTCAAGGACTCCCACACCGGCGCCTTCGCTGTGTTCTGCTGTGGGGTGTATCTGATACTCTTCTTCGCCGCCTGGTGCCAGGTGGAGACGGCCTCTCTCGAGACCATGGGTGTCCTGGCCCTGACGCCGGTGCTCTCCCGCAGCCTGTCCGGCATTGCGGCGGTCACCATGCCCAACGCCCGTGGCAGCGGCCTGCTGGCCACCTTCACCGCCCCCATGGACCGGCAGAAGGCCCACGGCGTGCTGACGGCGTGGATGTGCCTGACCGGCATGGCCATGGTAATGCTGGACCCCTGGGTCGGCGGCGGAGCAGTGGCGGCCGCGGCCATCAGCTTTATCTACTATGCCGTGATGTCCAACCGGCAGTTCGGCGGCATCACCGGCGATTTGGAGGGCTTTTTCCTCCAGATCTGCGAGTGCTCCATGGTGCTGCTGGCGGCTCTGGCCCAGCGGGTGGAGGTGCTGTTGTGAGGCTGATCATCGGCGGCGCGGGCCAGGGAAAGCTGGACTATGCGCTGAAGAAAACGGGGATGGACCACTCCGCTGTGGTCCTTGACCCGGCACAGGCGGGGGACAAGCCCATCCTGTACCGCCTGGAGGCCTGGGTGAAGGCCAATCCGGAGGTTGACCATCTCGCCGTACTGGAGGAGCTGCTGGCGCTCAACCCCGGCATCGTGATTCTCTGCGACGAGGTGGGCTGCGGCGTGGTGCCCATCGCCCGGGAGGAGCGAGTTTGGCGGGAGGCGGTGGGCCGCCTCTGCTGCACCCTGGCCCAGCGGGCGGACACCGTGGAGCGGATTTTCTGCGGCATTCCAATGACATTGAAGGGGGACTCGGCATGGAACTGATACTGGTGCGCCACGGCATTACGCCGGGCAATCTGGAGCGGCGCTTTGTGGGGCGGCTGGACCAGCCTCTGGCCCCGGAGGGGGAGGCGCTGGCCCGTGAGGTGGCCCCCACGCTGCCGCCGGTGGAGCACATCTACCGCAGCCCCCTGCTCCGCTGCCGTCAGACGGCGGATATTCTGTGGCCCGGGGTAGAGCAGACCGTGGTGGACAACCTGAAGGAAACCGACTTCGGCCCCTACGAGGGCAAGTGCCACGCCGAGCTGGACGGAGACCCAGTGTACCAGCGGTGGCTCAACGGGGAGCTGGAGATTGGTGAGCCCATTGAGAACTGCAACGCCCGGGCGGCCCAGGCCCTCCGGGACATCGCCGCCGACGTGGCCGAAAAGGGCTGGAAAAGAGCTGGCATCGTGGCCCACGGGGGCATTTTCATGAGCATGCTGGCCAGGTTCGGCCTGCCGGAGCGGTCCTACTACGACTGGCTGCTGCCCAACTGCAGCGGCTACCGGGCGGAGCTGGAGACAGACCCTCTGACGCTGCGGGTCTTTGCAGCCGTGGGGAGGGCCAAGGTATGACGATAACCCTGCGTCTGTTTGCCTTGCTGCTGGGCTTTCTCCTGGACCTGTTGCTGGGAGACCCCCGCTGGCTCCCCCACCCCATCCGGGCCATCGGCGCCCTCATCGCCGGGCTGGAGAAGCTGCTCCGCAAGATTTTTCCCAAAAATCAGGGCGGAGAGATGGCCGGAGGCGTGGCACTGGTGATTCTGGTGCTAGCCCTGTCCGGCGGCTTTACCCTGCTGGTGCTGTGGCTGTGCGGGAAGGTGGGGCTGTGGCTCCGGTTCCTGGCGGAGACCATCCTCTGCTTCCAGCTGCTGGCCACCCGCTCCCTCAAGGGGGAGAGCATGAAGGTATACAAGGCCCTGAAGGCCGGCGACCTGGAGGGCGCCCGCTACGCGGTGTCCATGATTGTGGGCCGTGACACCCAGTGCCTGGACGAGGCCGGTGTGGCCAGGGCAGCGGTGGAGACCGTGGCGGAGAACGCCTCCGACGGCGTCATCGCCCCCCTCATCTTCCTGGCCATCGGCGGCGCGCCCCTGGGCATGGTCTACAAGGCGGTCAACACCATGGACTCCATGGTGGGCTACAAGAACGACCCGTACCTCTGGTTCGGCCGCTGCGCTGCACGGCTGGACGACGTGGTGAACTTCATCCCCGCCCGGCTGGCGGGACTGCTCATGTGTCTGGGGGCGGGCTTCTCCGGCTTTGACGCCCCCAACGCCCTGCGGATCTTCCGCCGGGACCGGAAAAACCACAAGTCCCCCAATTCCGCCCACACCGAGGCCGCCGCTGCCGGCGCCCTCCACATCCAGCTGGGCGGGTCCAACTACTACTTCGGCAAGCTGGTGGAGAAGCCCACCATCGGCGACGCCGATCACCCGGTGGAGCCCCTGGACATTGTCCGGGTGAACCGGCTCATGTATGCCACCGCCTTTCTCGCGCTGGTGCTGTGCTGCGGCGTGCCGCTGCTGGTGACCCTGGCGCTGTAAAGGCCAACCTTTGAGCAGAGGAGGAATCTTCCGCCATGCAGTACACCCACGGCGGCGATATCTGGAGCTGTCCCGCGCCGGTGCTGGACTTCTCCGCCAATCTCAATCCCCTGGGCATGCCGCCCCAGGTCAGACAGGCGGCGGAGGCGTCCATCACCGATGCCGTCCACTACCCCGACCCGGCCTGCCGCAGACTCACCGCCGGCATTGCCGCCCGGGACGGCGTGAAGCCGGAGCAGGTGCTCTGCGGCGCGGGGGCCGCTGACCTCATTTTCCGGTTGGTATGGGCGGAGCGGCCCCGCCGGGCTATGATCACCGCCCCCACCTTCTCCGAGTACGGACAGGCCCTGCGGGCCGCCGGGGCGGAGGTCATCTCCCACCGCCTGCGCAAGGAGGACGGCTTTGACCTGACGGAGGACATCCTCCGGCACATCGACCATGACCTGGATATGCTCTTCCTCTGCACCCCCAACAATCCCACCGGTAGGACCATCCCCACCCAGCTGCTGGAGACCATCGCCAGACGGTGCGGGGAGATGGGGGTCCGGCTGGTGGTGGACGAGTGCTTTCTGGAGCTGACCGACGGCACCCAGGGCATGGCCGGACGGCTGGAGGAGTTTCCCACCCTCTTCCTTCTGCGGGCCTTCACCAAGAGCTACGCCATCCCCGGCCTGCGGCTGGGGTACTGCCTCACCGCCGACCGGGCTCTGCTGGAGCGGATGGAGGCATGTGCTCCGGCCTGGGCGGTATCCGTGCCCGCCCAGGCGGCGGGTCTGGCGGCCCTGGAGCAGCCCGGCTGGCCGGAGCAGGCCAGAGCGGTCATCGGTCCGGCCCGGGAACGGCTCCTTGCGGAGCTGCGCGGGCTGGGGCTGGAGGTGTGGCCCGGTCAGGCCAACTATCTGCTCTTCCGGGCCCTCGGACAGTGTGACCTGAAGGAGCGTATGGCGGCGCGGGGCATCCTCCTCCGCTCCTGCGCCAACTACGACGGCCTGGGCCCCGATTACTACCGGGCGGCGGTGCGTCTGCCCGAGGAGAACGAGCAGCTGATTTCCACACTCCGGGCGGTTCTGGTGGAAAACTGACGGTACAGGGAGGATACGACTGGAATGGCAAAGGCGATTATGATTCAGGGCACCGCCTCCAATGCGGGCAAGAGCCTGCTGGCGGCGGGGCTGTGCCGGGTGTTCCGGCAGGACGGCTACCGGGTGGCCCCCTTCAAGGCCCAGAACATGGCCCTCAACTCCTTTATCACCGAGGAGGGGCTGGAGATGGGCCGGGCTCAGGTGGTCCAGGCCGAGGCGGCGGGGGTGGCCCCGTCGGTGCGGATGAACCCGGTGCTCCTCAAGCCCACCAACGATACCGGCTCCCAGGTCATCGTCAACGGGATTCCACGGGGTACTATGCGGGCTTCGGAATACTACCGGTATAAGAAAAAACTGATTCCCGAGGTCATGGCGGCCTATCAGTCCCTGTCGGACGAGTACGACATCATCGTCATCGAGGGGGCGGGCAGCCCGGCGGAGATCAACCTGCGGAAGGACGACTTCGTCAACATGGGCATGGCCAGGCTGGCCGACGCGCCGGTGCTGCTGGTGGGTGACATCGACCGGGGCGGCGTGTTCGCCTCTCTGTACGGCACGGTGGCCCTGCTGGAGCCCGACGAGCAGGAGCGGATCAAGGGCTTTGTCATCAACAAGTTCCGCGGTGATGTGGAGATTCTCCGGCCCGGCCTGAAGCAGCTGGAGGATTTGGCGGGCAAGCCGGTGCTGGGCGTGGTGCCCATGCTGAAGGTGGACGTGGACGACGAGGACTCCCTCTCTCAGCGGCTGGAGCTGGGAAAAAAGGTGGGCCTTATCGACATCGCGGTGATCCGCCTGCCACGTCTGTCCAACTTCACCGACTTCAACCCCCTGGAGCGGCTGGAGGAGGTCACCCTCCGGTATGTGTCCTCTCCCCGGGAGCTGGGCAGTCCGGATTTGATTATCCTCCCCGGCACCAAGAACACCATGGGCGACCTGCGCTGGCTCCGCCAGAGCGGGCTGGAAAATGCCATCCTCAAGCACGCCGCTGCCGGCGGGTGCGTGGTGGGTATCTGCGGCGGCTATCAGATGCTGGGCCGCAGTATCTCCGATCCCGACGGGGTGGAGGGTGGCGGCAGCCTGGCCGGTCTGGGCCTGCTGCCCACCGAGACGGTGTTCTTCGGCGAAAAGACCCGCACCCGGGTCAGCGGACAGTTTGACGCCATGGGCGGGGACTTCGCCGCCATGGCGGAGGTGCCCTTTGAGGGCTACGAAATCCACATGGGCCGCACCACCCATCTGGACGGGAGCAGCCACATTCTCTCCTTCCGCACGCTGGACGGAGATGCCCACGCCGACGGCGCGGCGGCGGGCAATGTGTGGGGCTGCTACATCCACGGCATTTTTGACCGGGCGGAGTGCGCCGCAGCCCTGGTCAACTGCCTGCGCCGCCGCCGGGGGCTGGAGGAATCCGCCGCAGCGGTGGACTGGAAGGAATACAAAGAACAGCAGTATGACGCCCTGGCCGACGGGGTGCGCGCTGCACTGGATATGGAGCGGATTTACCGCATCCTGAACGGGGAGGAATGAGCATGAAGGTGGAGCTGCAGCGGGTGGCCCCCGCGGAGATCGAGAAGCGGAGCATGGAGATTATCACCGCCGAGCTGGGGGAGCGTTCCTTCCCGGCGGAGGTGCTGCCGGTGGTGAAGCGGGTCATCCACACCAGCGCCGACTTTGACTACGCCGACAATCTGGTCTTTTCCCCCGACGCGGTGGCCAAGGGCATCGAGGCCATCAGAAACGGCTGCACCATCGTCACCGACACCCAGATGGCCTGGTCCGGCGTGAACAAGCGGGTGCTGGAGAAGTTCGGCGGCAAGGCGGTGTGCTTCATGTCCGACCCGGAGGTGGCCGCTGAGGCCAAGGCCCGTGGGGAGACCCGGGCCACCGTGTCCATGGAGCGTGCGGCGGAGCTGGAGGGCCCCCTGGTGTTCGCCATTGGCAACGCCCCCACCGCCCTGGTGCGTCTGTGCCAGCTCATTGACGAGGGCAAGGTGAATCCCGCTCTGGTCATCGGCGTGCCCGTGGGCTTTGTGAACGTGGTGGAGTCCAAGGAGCTGATGCTCACCATGGATGCGCCCCACATCGTGGCCCGGGGCCGGAAGGGCGGCAGCAACGTGGCCGCCGCCATCTGCAACGCCCTCATCTATCAGGCCTCCGGCAACGCCCGGGAGTGAGGAGGATATCCATGGACAAGAAAGCCATTCTGGCCGTCTCCTTCGGCACCAGCTACCAGGACACCCTGGAGCGGACCATCGCGGCCATTGAGAAGGAGCTTGCCGCTGTGTTTCCCGACCGGATTCTCCTCCGGGCCTTTACCAGCGGCATGATCTGCCGTAAACTGAAGGAACGGGACGGCATCGTCATCCCCAGCCCTGCCCAGGCTCTGGAGCAGCTGCTGGCGGAGGGGGTGACCGACGTGGTCATTCAGCCCACCCACGTCATCAACGGCGCGGAGTACGACAAGCTCATGGCCCAGGCCGAGCCCTTCCGGGGCAAATTCGCCCGGCTGACCGTGGGCGCGCCCCTGCTCACCTCCATTGAGGACTACGAGGCGGTGGCTGACGCCATTCTGGAGCAGCTGCCTGAGCAGCAGGCGGACACCGCCCAGGTGTTCATGGGCCACGGCACTGAGCACTATGTGAACCCGTCCTACACCCAGCTGGAGTACCTCTTCCACGACATGGGCCGGAAGGACATCATCATCGGCACGGTGGAGGGCTATCCCGGTCTGGAGCAGGTGCTGCGGCGGCTCTCCGAGCGGCCTGAGGTGAAGAAAGCCCAGCTGCACCCCCTGATGGTGGTGGCGGGCGACCACGCCCGCAACGATCTGGCCGGTGAGGAGCCCGACTCCTGGAAGAGTGCCCTGGAGGGGGCGGGCTACCAGGTGGAGTGCGACCTGAGAGGTCTGGGGGAGTTCCCCGGCATCCAGCGGTTGTTTGCCGAGCACGCCAGACAGGCGGCAGACAATCGGGACTGATCCCGTTCATATAGATAGAAGCGTGGGCCGGCAGAGGGAAGTCGGGTGAGAATCCCGCGCAGTCCCGCTGCCGTAAGAGAAGAGCCGCCGGACAACGGCCACTGGGTGCGCCTGGGAAGGCGTCCGGAGGCGAAGAGGCTCAAGCCGGAAAACCTGGCCGGTCCCCAATTCACCAACCTACGGACGATAGGAAAGGATGAAAAATCGTATGAAATCATGTACAATGAACCAATGGATTAGAACGTGCGCCGTTCTGGCCGTGCTGATGGCCGCCCTCACTGTAGGGGCCTCCGCCATGCACATCGCCGAGGGTTACCTGCCGGTTGGCTGGGCCATCGGCTGGGGCGTGGTGTGCGTGCCCTTTGTGGCCGCCGGCCTTATCTCCATCCGAAAGAAAATTGAGGAGGCCCCCAGAACCAAGATCCTGCTGGCCATGTGCGGCGCCTTTGCCTTTGTGCTCTCCGCCCTGAAGCTGCCCTCCTTCAACGGCTCCTGCTCCCACCCCACCGGCGTGGGCCTGGGCGCCATCCTCTTCGGGCCTACCACCATGGCTGTGCTGGGCCTCATCGTGCTGCTGTTCCAGGCTCTGCTGCTGGCCCACGGCGGCCTGACCACCCTGGGCGCCAACACCTTCTCCATGGCGGTGGCCGGTCCCATTGTGTCCTGGGTGGTGTACAAGCTGCTGCGCAAGGTGGGCGCTCCCGCCGCTGTGGCGGTCTTTGCCGCCGCCGCTCTGGGCGACCTGCTGACCTACGTGGTCACCTCCGTCCAGCTGGCTCTGGCCACCGGGGACGGTATGCTCAAGTTCCTCACCATCTTCGCCGTCACACAGATCCCCCTGGCCATCGCCGAGGGACTGCTGACCGTGGTGGTATTCAACGTGCTGGAGAAGTACAGCAAGAACGAGCTCCAGGCGCTCCATGTGGTGTAAGGAGGGGAATGAGATGAAGGTTTGGCAGAAAAATCTGATTTTGATTGCGCTGGCCGTGCTGCTGGCGGCCCTTCCCCTGTGGCTCCTGCCCAACGCCGAGTTCGGCGGCGCCGACGGCCAGGCTCAGGAGGCCGTCGAGGAGCTCAACCCCGACTACGAGCCCTGGTTTGAGCCCATCCTGGAGCCTGCCAGCGGTGAAATTGAGTCCCTGCTCTTTGCCCTCCAGGCGGCCATCGGCGCCGGTGTGGTGGGCTTTGTGCTGGGCCGGATCACCAAGCGGCCCGGAGAAGGGAAGCGGAACGAGGAGGCAAACTGACCATGGGAACCGACCGTTACGCCTATCAGTCCAAGCTGCGGCGGGTATCCCCCATGCCCAAGCTGCTGCTGACGGCGGTGAGTCTGCTGCTCTGCCTGTGCTGCGACAGCATCGCGGTGGGGCTGGCCACCCTGGTGGGCATGGGGCTGCTGACACGGCTGCTGGGCGGACTGTCGCTCCGGGTCTATCTCCACTTTCTGAAGATTCCCCTGGCATTTCTGCTCATCGGCAGCATTACCGTGCTGTTTCACAGCTACCCGGCAGGGACCGCCGTTCTGGCGGCGGTCCCTGTGGGCAGCCGTCTGTGGGGCTTTGACGCCGCCGCCCTCCGGCAGGCGTCCACCCTGTTCTGCAAGGCCATGGGGGCGGTGGCGTGCATGTATTTTCTCACGCTGAACACCCCGGTCACCGACGTGACCATGGCCCTGGAGAAGCTCCATGTACCCCGCCTGCTGGTGGAGCTGATGGAGCTCATCTACCGCTTTATCTTTGTGCTGGCCGAGACGGCCGCCAATATCCGCATCGCCCAGGAGTCCCGGCTGGGGTACCAGGGCCTGCGCCGGTCCATCTCCTCCCTGGGCACGCTGATCTCCATGGTGTTTCTGCGGGCCTGGCGGAAGGCGGACCGGGTATACACTGCCCTGGAATCCCGGGGCTACGCCAACCACCTGACCACCCTGTCCAGCGGCTACCGGCCGGGACGCTGGCTCTACCCTGTTACGGCGGGGGTGGCCCTGGGACAGCTGCTGGTATTCTGTTTGGAGAGGAGCGTGGTGGGATGAACGCCGCCATTGAGACCAGGGACCTGTGCTACACCTATGAGGACGGCACCATAGCCCTGGACCATATTTCCCTCAAGGCCCAGAAGGGGAAAATTACCGGCATTCTGGGCGCAAACGGTGCGGGCAAGTCCACCCTGTTCCTCAACCTGAACGGGGTACTGAACCCCTCCTCCGGCCAGGTGCTGCTGGACGGAGTGGAGGTCCGCCGGGACCGGAAGGGAATCGCCGAGCTGCGCCGCCGGGTGGGCATCGTGTTCCAGGACCCGGACGACCAGCTCTTCTCCGCCGACGTGTACCGGGACATCTCCTTCGGCGCGGTGAATCTGGGCCTGCCTGAGGAAGAGGTCCGCCGCCGGGTGGAGCAGGCCATGGAGCGCACCGGCGTGTCCGCCCTGCGGGACAAGCCCACTCACGCCCTCTCCTTCGGACAGAAGAAGCGGGTGGCCATCGCCGGCGTGCTGGTGATGGAGCCGGAGGTGCTCATTCTGGACGAGCCCACCGCCGGACTGGACCCCCACGGGGTCAGCGAGCTGATGCACCTGCTGTCCCAGCTGCGGGACAGCCTGAATATGACCATTCTGCTGGCCACCCACGACATGGACGTGGTGCCCATCTCCTGCGATTACGCCTATCTGCTGGGGCAAGGTCATGTCCTGCTGGAGGGTACGCCGGGAGAGCTCTTTTCCAAGCCGGAGGTGCTCCGGGCCAACCAGCTGCGCCTGCCCCGTATGGCCCACCTGATGGAAATACTGCGGGAGCAGGACGGACTGGATGCCGACGTGTCCGCCGCCACCATCAGCGCGGTGCGGCGGGAGCTGCTGCGGCTATTGAAACAGGAGGAGACAACATGAACCGAGGAAAACTGTACGGCGTGGGCGTGGGCCCCGGAGACCCGGAGCTGCTCACCCTGAAGGCGCGCCGCATTCTGCTGGAGGCCGACGTGGTGGCCGTGCCCGACAAGGGCAGCGGGGAGAAGACCGCCCTGAATATCGTCAAGGACGTGGTGGAGGGCAAGAACCTGCTGCCCTGCCCCACCCCCATGGTGCGGGACAAGGCCCTGCTGGACGGCTGCTATGAGGAGATTGCCGGGCGTATCTGTACCCTGCTGGACGAGGGGAAAAACGTGGCCTTCATCACCCTGGGAGACCCTACCCTCTACTCCACCTATATCTACGTCCACAAGAAGGTGCTGGCCCGGGGCTATGACGCCGAGCTGATTCCCGGTGTGCCCTCCATCTGTGCCGTGGCGGCCAAGCTGGGCACCTCCCTGTGCGAGAGCGCCGAGCGGCTGCTGGTGGTGCCCGCCTCCTATGAGGGCGTGGACGACTGCCTGGACTTCCCGGCCAACAAGGCCTTCATGAAGGCGGGCAAGAGCCTGCCCGCCCTGCGGGACAAGCTGCGTGAGCGGAGCCTGGACGGCGAGATGGTGGCCAACTGCGGCATGACGGGCGAGCGGGTGTACCACAGCCTGGAGGAACTGGAGGAGGGCGAGGGCTACTTCTCCGTGGTGCTGGTCAGGGAGCACCGGAACGAGACATAAGCGGGGCGATTGCTCCTGTAAGGAAGTGCAACATATGAACCTATCCATGTCCGGCCTGGACTACGGCCTGGCCCCCATCGCCCTGCGGGAGCGGCTCTCCTTTACCCGCAATCAGGCGGGGGAGCTGTCGGGGGAGATCCGGCGCACCGTGCCCGGCGTACAGGGCTGCGTCATCATCTCCACCTGCAACCGGACGGAGATCTACCTCTCCTGCCAGCCCGGGGTGAACCCGGAGCCCGGCGCGGTGCTGTGCGCCGCCGCCGGTCAGGACTACGCCCCCTTTGCCCACGCCTTTGTCACCCGGCGGGATGAGGACGCGGTGCGGCATCTGGCCCGGGTGGCTGCGGGGCTCCGGTCCCAGATCTGGGGCGAGGACCAGATCGTCACCCAGGTCAAGACGGCCATTGCCGCCTCCCGGGAGAACGGGGGCGCAGACCCGGTGCTGGAGACCCTGTTCCGTACCGCTGTCTCCGCCTCCAAGGCGGTCAAGACCAGGGCGCGGCTCACCGCCCTGCCCACCTCCGCCGCCTCCCGGGCCGTGGAGGTGCTGGAGCGGGAGACCGGCGGTCTGGCCGGACGGAAGGCGCTGGTCATCGGCAACGGTGAGATGGGCCGCCTGGCGGCCTCCCTGCTGCGGGAGGCGGGCTGCGCCGTCACCGTCACCCTGCGGAGCTACAACCACGGGGAGACCGTGGTGCCCGCGGGCTGCGCTGTGGCCCCCTATGAAGAGCGCTACGCGGCCATGGAGGGACGGGATATCCTCCTCTCCGCCACCACCAGCCCCCACTATACCGTATCCGCTGCCGAGCTCTCCGCCCTCAGCACGCCTCCGGCCCTGCTGGTGGACCTGGCCATTCCCCGGGACATCCAGCCCGAGGCCGGTGACCTGCCCGGCGTGAAGCTCTTCAATGTGGATGCTCTGGGCGCCGCACCTGAGCGGCAGGCGCCCCCCGAGGTGGAAGAGATTCTGGAGAGCCAGATCGCCCGCTTCTACCAGTGGGCCGACTACCGGGAGAGCCTGCCCCTGCTGGAGCGGCTCAAGGCGGACATCACCGACCGGGTGCTGGAGCGGCCCGACCTGGAGGAGCTGGACAGGGCCGAGGTGGCCGAGTACGCGGTGTGCCGGGCGGTGGAGCTGCTCGCCGGCGGCCTGAAGGACGTGCTCACCGCCGGGGAACTGGCCAGGTGCGAGGAGAAGATCCGCACCCGCAACGGCGGAAGGGTGGAGTGACATGGAACAAAAGGAGATCCGCTTTCCCCTCTTCATCGACCTCAACGGCCGCAAGGCCGTGGTGGTGGGGGGCGGGGCCATCGCCTGCCGCCGGGCCGGGGTGCTCAAGACCTTCGGGGCTCAGGTGACCCTCATTGCCCCGGAGTGGAAGGAGAAGATAGAGGGCGTCAGCTGGCTTCAGCGGCCCTATCAACCCGGAGACCTGGACGGCGCGGTCCTGGCCGTGGCCGCCACCGACGACCGGGCGGTGAACCGCCAGGTGGGGGAGGACGCCCGTGCGCTGGGCATCCCTGTCAGCGTGGCAGACCGGCGGGAGGAGTGCACCTTCCTCTTCCCGGCGGTGTGCCTGGGGGAGGAGCTGGTGGCCGGCGTCGTGTCCGCCAATAACGACCACAAGGCGGTGGCCAGAGCGGCCGCCGCTATCCGGGAGACCCTGAAGGAGGGGAAAGGATGAAGCTGCGCATCGGAAGCCGGGAGAGCGTCCTGGCTGTGACCCAGTCTCAGCTGGTGATGGAGGCCATCCGGGCCTTTGACCCCGGCATTGAGCTGGAGCTGGTGACCATGAAGACCACCGGCGATAAAATTCTGGACCGTACCCTGGACAAGGTGGGCGGCAAGGGCCTCTTTGTCCGGGAGCTGGACGCGGCCCTGCTGGAGGGCCGGGTGGACATCACCGTCCACTCCTGTAAGGACCTGCCCATGGAGACCGACCCCCGGCTGCCTCTGGCGGGCTTCTCCAAGCGGGAGGACCCCCGGGACGCCCTGGTGCTGCCCGTGGGAAAGGCGGAGCTGGACCCGTCCCTGCCCATCGGCTGCGCCTCCCGCCGCCGTGCCATCCAGCTGGTGGCCCTGTATCCCGATATGGAAGTGGCCCCGGTGCGGGGCAACGTGCAGACCCGCCTGCGGAAGCTGGACGAGGGGCAGTACTCCGCCCTGGTGCTGGCCTCCGCCGGGCTGAAGCGGCTGGGCCTGGAGGGGCGCATTGCCCGGTACTTTACGGCGGAGGAGATGATCCCCGCCGCCGGACAGGGCATCCTGGCCGTCCAGACCCGGGCGGGGGAGGACTACCCCTGCCTGGCTGCTGTGACCGACCGTGATGGGACCGTCTGCGCCCTGGCTGAGCGGGCCTTTGTCCGGGTGCTGGACGGGGGCTGCTCCTCGCCGGTGGCGGCCCACGGCGTGGTGGACGGGGACACCCTGATTCTCACCGGAATGGATGAAAACGGACGGCGGGACCGGATTTCCGGCCCTGTGACGGAGGCGGAGCAGCTGGGCGAGACCCTGGCCCGCAGGATGAAGGAGGCGGCGGAATGAGCGGCATGGTAACGCTGGTGGGTGCCGGACCGGGAGATCCCGGCCTGCTGACCCGCAAGGGCCTGGAGGCCCTGGAAAAAGCGGAAGTGGTGGTGTACGACCGGCTGGTGGCCCCGGAGATCCTGGCCCTCATCCCGGAGAAGGCCGAGGCCATCGACGTGGGCAAGCAGGCCTCCCGCCACCCGGTGCCCCAGGACGAGATCAACCGCATCCTCCTGCGCAAGGCCCAGGAGGGGAAGAACGTGGTGCGCCTGAAGGGCGGCGACCCCTTCCTCTTCGGCCGTGGCGGCGAGGAGCTGGAGCTGCTGGAGGAGAACGGCATCCCCTTCCAGGAGGTGCCCGGCGTGACCTCCGCCATTGCCGTGCCCGCCTACGGAGGCATTCCGGTGACCCACCGGGACTTTACCTCCTCTCTCCACATCATCACCGGCCATGCCCGGGCGGGCAAGGCCCTGGACATCGACTTTGAAGCCCTGGTGCGCACCAAGGGCACCCTGGTGTTCCTCATGGGGGTGAGCAGCCTGCCCGCCATCTGCACAGGGCTCACCGCTGCCGGTATGGACCCGGACACCCCCGCCGCCATCGTGGAGCGGGGCACCACCCCCGGCCAGCGCCGGGTCAACGCCACTGCGGCCACCCTGGCCCAGGCGGCGGAGGAGCACCACATTGAAAGCCCCGCCATCAGCATCTTCGGTCCTGTCTGCGGTCTGGCGGACAGGTTTGACTGGTTCGATTCCCTGCCCCTCAAGGGCCGCACCGTGGTGGTGACCCGGCCCAAGGAGCGTTCCGGCACCCTGGCGCCCCGCCTGCGGGCCATGGGCGCCCAGGTGGTGGAGTACCCCTGCATTGAGACGGTGCCCATCCTGCCCTGTCCCGCCATGGAGGCGGCCCTGAACGCCATCTCCGGCTATGAGTGGCTGGTGTTCACCAGCGCTGCCGGTGTGGAGACCGTCTGGCACACCCTGGAGTCCATGGGCAAGGATGCCCGGGCGCTTGGGAGCGTGAAGCTGGCGGCCATCGGCCCCGGCACCGCCAAGGCCCTGCTGGCCCGGGGCCTGCGGGCTGACTATGTGCCCGAGGTGTACGATGCGGCTCACCTGGGAGCCGGTCTGGCCGGTCTGACCCAGGGCAAGGTGCTCCTGCTCCGGGCGGAGCTGGGTTCCAAGGCCTTGACGGACGCCCTGGATGGGGCTAAAATTTCCTATGACGACATTGCCGTCTACCGCACGCTGTACGATAACCCCCGCTCTGAGGAGCTGCGGGACCGGCTGCTGGCGGAGGAGGGCACCCTGGTTACCTTCACCAGCGCCTCCACGGTCAAGGGCTTTGTGTCCACCGTGGGAGAGGACTTCCCCTTTGACCGCATCACCGGTGTGTGCATCGGGGAGCAGACCGCCGCCCAGGCCAGAGACTACGGCATCCCCGTAGTGGTGTCCCAGCGGGCCACCATTGACTCCATGGTGGAGAAAATCAGCCATATGTTCTAAAATCAAGGAACAATCCGGGCGGAACACCGCCCATGGAAAGGAAGCAGCATGATGGAACTCATTCAGCGTCCCCGCCGTCTGCGGGGGAACGACAGCATCCGGCGGATGTGCCGGGAGACCCGCATGTCCCCCGACAGCCTGATCTACCCCATCTTTGTGGACGAGACCCTGAAGGGCCGCCGCCCCATCCCCGCCCTGGAGGGCCAGTACCACTATGGTCTGGACACCGTGTGTGAGGCGGTGCAGGAGTGCCTGGACGCCGGCGTGGGCCGGTGCATCCTCTTCGGCCTGCCTGCGAAAAAGGACGCTCTGGGCTCCTCCGCCTGGGACGAGCACGGCGTGGTGCAGGAGGCCATCCGGGTCATCAAGAAGGAGTTCCCCGAGTTCTATGTGGTCACCGACGTGTGCATGTGCGAGTACACCGACCACGGCCACTGCGGCGCCCTGTGCGGCCACGAGGTGGACAACGACGCCACGCTGGAGCTGCTGGCCAAAACCGCCCTCTCCCACGCACGGGCGGGAGCGGACATGGTGGCCCCCAGCGACATGATGGACGGCCGCATCGGCGCCATCCGCACCGCCCTGGATGAGGCCGGATACCAGAATGTGCCCATCATGTCCTACTCCGCCAAGTACGCCTCCGCCTTCTATGGCCCCTTCCGTGAGGCGGCGGGCTCCGCGCCCTCCTTTGGCGACCGGAAGGGCTACCAGATGGACCCCCACAACCGCCGGGAGGCCATCAAGGAGTGCGCCCTGGACGTGGACGAGGGAGCGGACATCCTGATGGTCAAGCCCGCCCTGGCCTACCTGGACGTGATCCGGGAGTGCAAGGACGCCTTTGACCTGCCCATGGCGGCCTATTCGGTGTCCGGCGAGTACGCCATGGTGAAGGCCGCTGCCGCCGCCGGGCTCATCGACGAGTACCGCATCATGTGTGAGAGCGCCGTCTCCGTGTTCCGTGCCGGAGCGGACATCCTCATCACTTACTACGCCAAGGAACTGGCCCAGGCCATGAAGAAAGGGGATATCGGCTGATGGACCGCAGCGAACAGCTCTTTGAAGAGGCGAAACGAGTCCTGCCCGGCGGCGTCAACTCCCCGGTGCGTGCCTTCCGGGCCGTGGGCATGGCCCCCCGGTTCATCACCCGGGCCGACGGCGCCTACCTCTGGGACGAGGACGGCAGAAAATATCTGGACTATGTGGGCTCCTGGGGCCCCATGATCCTGGGCCACAACCACCCGGTCATCCGGGAGGCGGTGGAGAAGGCGGTGAAGGACGGCCTGTCCTTCGGCGCGCCCACTGCCCGCGAGGTGGAGATTGCAGAGCTGATGGTGGAGCTGGTGCCCGGCATTGAGATGGTGCGCATGGTCAACTCCGGCACAGAGGCGGTCATGTCCGCCCTGCGGCTGGCCCGTGGCGCCACCGGCCGGGACAAGCTCATCAAGTTTGAGGGCTGCTACCACGGCCACTCCGACTGCCTGCTGGTGGGGGCCGGCTCCTCCGCTCTGGCGGGAGGACATCCCACCTCCGCCGGTGTGCCGGAGGTGGTGGTGAAGGACACCCTCACTGCCCAGTTCAACGACCTGAAGAGCGTGGAGAAGCTGCTGGAGCAGAACCCCGGTCAGGTAGCCGCCGTCATCGTGGAGCCTGTGGCGGCCAACATGGGCGTGGTGGGCCCTGCCCCCGGCTTCCTGGAGGGCCTGCGTACCCTGTGCGACAAGTACGGCGCACTCCTCATCTTTGACGAGGTCATCACCGGCTTCCGCCTGGCCCTGGGCGGCGCTCAGGCCTACTACGGCGTGAAGGCGGACATCGTCACCTTCGGCAAGATCATCGGCGGCGGCATGCCCGTGGGCGCCTACTGCGCCAGCCGGGAGCTGATGGAGCAGGTGGCCCCCTGCGGCGCGGTCTATCAGGCGGGCACCCTCAGCGGCAACCCGGTGGCCATGGCCGCGGGCCTTGCCCAGCTGCGCTACCTGAAGGACCATCCGGAGGTGTACACCCAGATTGAGGACCATGCCACCCTGCTGGCCGGCGGCCTGCGGGAGGCGGCGGAGCGCACCGGCGCACCGGTGCATATCAACCAGGTGGGCTCCCTGCTGGCCCCCTTCTTTACGCCCACCGACGTGAACACCTTCACCGACGCCAAGGGTAGCGACGTGGCCATGTACGCCCGGTATTTTGCCGGCATGCTGGAGCGGGGCATCTACCTGGCACCCGCCCAGTTCGAGGCCATGTTCGTCTCGGCCGCCCACACCCAGGAGGACCTGAGCCGCACTCTGGAGGCCGCCGGTGCGGTGCTGAGCAGCCTGAAGTGAGATTTTTCTCTGGACAGGAGAGAAAATACAGGGTATACTGTATGTAATAAAAACGGGGTGTTCCCCGTACAATTTAACACTGTGTACTTGTCAAGTGCTCATCATGGATGAGGTGAAAGGGAATCGGGTGAGAATCCCGAGCGATCCGGTCACTGTATTCGGGGAGCAAACCGCAGGGAGGGAGACCTCTCAGGCCATTGCCGGGCGTATGCCGGTGAGAAGGCGCGGGGCGCGTGGATCCGTAAGTCAGGAAACCTGCTTGACAGGAACGATGGGGTATCTTCCGCGAAAAGTAACCCGTCTGACTGTTGGAGAGGGGATTCCCTGTCCAAAAACAGACGCCTGCTTTTTGAAAAAGCAGGCGTTTTTGTTTTATCGGGCGCTTTACGCGGTGATATGAAATCTGCGCACTGCGCGAAAAAAGGAGCAGAAGAACATGAAGTATGCAAAACGGCTCGTATGCACCATGCTGGGCCTGGCCATGGCCCTGAGCCTGGCCGCCTGCGGCACACCCGCCGCTCAGGGCAGTCCCTCGCCCTCTGCCCTGCCCACGGCCAGCGCGCCCACCGGGACCCTCACCGGCGGGGAGGAGAGCAGCCACTACCCCGTGACCATCACCACCTACAACTACGCCGGTGAGCCGGTGGAGACCGTCTACGAGAAGGCGCCCGAGCGGGTGGTGGCGGTCTACCAGGGCTGCATCGAGACCATGATCGCCCTGGGGCTGGAGGACCACGTCGTCGCGTCCTACGGCCTGGACAACGAGGTAAAGGACGAGTGGAAGGACGGCTTTGCCCGCATGCACTACGACGAGAGCGTGTTTGCGCCGGACAAGGAGACCGTCACACTGCTCCAGCCGGACCTGATCTTCTCCTGGGGCTCCCTGTTCGGCGACAAGAAGCTGGGGGATGTGGACGGCTGGATTGCCAAGGGCACCAACACCTACATCAACACCAACACCAGCTCGGGCGGCACCCGCACCCTGGAAAATGAATACACCGATATTCTCAACATCGGCAAGATTTTCGACGTGGAGGACAGGGCCCAGGCGCTGGTGGACGAGATGAAGGCCCAGGTGGAGGAGACTCTGGCCGCCGCCCAGGGCCGGGAGAAGATGACGGCGGCAGTGGTGGAGCCTCTGAACGGGGAGCTGAGCAATTACTCCGCCACCTCCCTGGCCGGTGACATGGTCACCCAGCTGGGGGGCGTACTGGCAAAGCCCGAGGGCAACAGCATCAGCAAGGAGGAGCTGGTGGCCTGCGACCCGGACGTGATCTTTGTGGTCTACATGGCCTACGCCGGAGACGATCCGGAGACCGTCATGGAGCAGCAGCTGTCCGCCATCACCGAAGACCCCGCTCTGGCCAGCCTGTCGGCGGTGAAGAACGGCCGGGTCCATCTGGTCATGCTGGGGGATATCTACGCCAGCGGCCCCAGAACCATCGACGGCCTGAAGACGCTGGCCCAGGGGCTGTATCCTGAACTAAAAGCAGGGGAGTAAGACACGCATGGGCAACATGAGGAGAAAACAGGGCATATTGGGCGGAAAGAGCGCCTGGGGCGCGGCGGCAGTGCTGCTGGTGCTGCTGGGATTGTCCCTGGTGGCGGCGGTGACCTTTGGCACCATCGCCCTGCCGGTGGGGGACGTGTACCGGGTCATCGGGTACGCCCTGCTGGGCGTGGGCGACCCGGCGGTCTGGGGACCGGGCACCGCCATCCACGACGTGGTGCTGCTCATTCGCCTGCCCCGGCTGGTGCTGGCCGTGGCGGTGGGGGCCGGGCTGTCGGTGTGCGGCGCGGTGATGCAGGCGGTAGTGAAAAACCCCCTGGCCGACCCCTATGTGCTGGGTATCTCCTCCGGCGCCTCCCTGGGGGCCTCCGCCGCCATCCTGCTGGGGGTGGGGGCAGCCCTGGGCAGCGGCTATGTGGGCATCGTGGGCGCCCTGGGGGCCTTTGCCGTGTCCCTGGCCGTGGTGGCCATCGCCAACATCGGCGGCCGGGCAAACGCGGTCAAGCTGCTGCTGGCAGGCACTGCTCTGTCCTCGGTGTGCGGGGCCCTCTCCAACTTCATCATCTACTTCGCCGACAACGACCACGCCCTCACCCAGGTGGTCCACTGGTCCATGGGCAGCATGGCCGCCGCCGACTGGGAGAGCAACCGCATCATCGGGGCGGTGGTGCTCCTGGGCGTCCTCTTTTTCTGGAGCCAGGCCCGCAACCTGAACCTGATGCTGCTGGGAGACGAGACCGCCATCACCCTGGGCACCGACATGCACCGGTGGCGGCTGCTCTATCTGCTGGTGTCCTCGGCGGTCATCGGCTTTGTGGTGTACAAGGCCGGCATGATCGGCTTTGTGGGCCTGGTGATTCCCCATGTTGTGCGCATGGTATTCGGCACCGACCACCGGAAGCTCATCCCCCTCTCCGCCCTGCTGGGCGCCCTGTTTCTCCTCTGGGCCGATGTGCTGTGCCGGGTGGTGCTGCCAGGCAACGAGCTGCCCATCGGTATCCTGACGGCCATGGTGGGCGCACCGGTCTTTATCTATCTGATGATTCGCAAACAATACGGCTTTGGGGGGCGGGAAGGATGAACATTGGAGCGCAGGCCCTGCGGGCCGAGCTGGGCGGAAAGGAAATTCTGAAAGGCCTGGACATCAGGGCGGAAAACGGCCAGTTTGTGGGCATTATCGGCCCCAACGGCAGCGGAAAGAGCACGCTGCTCCGGTGCATCTGCCGGATTCTCCGGCCCACCGGCGGCGCGGTGTATCTGGACGGGCAGCCGGCGCTGGACTGGTCTCCCCGGGAGTCGGCACAGAAGGTGGGTGTGGTGGCCCAGCACAACTATTACAGCTTTGATTTCACCGTGCGGGAGGTGGTGCTCATGGGCCGCTCTCCCCACAAGCGATTTTTGCAGCGGGACAATGCCGAGGACTACCGCATTGTGCGCAAGGCCATAGCCGATGTAGGCATGGCCGACTTTGAGGAGCGCAGCTTCTCCACCCTGTCCGGAGGAGAGCAGCAGCGGATCATTCTGGCCCGTGCCCTGGCCCAGCAGACCCCCTGCCTGATTCTGGACGAGCCCACCAACCATCTGGACATCAAATACCAGCTGGAGCTGATGGACCTGGTGAAGGGCCTGGGACGGACGGTGCTGGCCGCCATCCACGACCTGAACATCGCCGCCATGTACTGCGACAGGCTGTACGCCGTCAAGGACGGCAGGGTGGTGGCGGGCGGAACGCCCCGGGAGGTGCTCACGGAGGACCTGATCCGCGCGGTCTACGAGGTGGACGCCCGGGTGCTCACCGATGAGGACGGCATGCTCCGCATCCTCTACCAGCCCCAGCGGGGCGGAAAGGCGGGCGGGAGATGAAAATTGCCATGCTCAACTGCCTGCGGGCCAACGAGGTGTGCGCCGGCTGCGCCTGTCTCAGCGCGTTTTACCAGCGCCGGGCGGCCTTTGCCCGCTATGCCGGGACAGAGGTGGAGCTGGCGGCCTTTCTCCGCTGCAACGGCTGCGGCAGGCCGCCGGAGAAGGACGCCGGCATGCTGGAAAAGCTGGACCGGCTGAAGGCCGAGGGAGTTGAGACAGTCCATTTTGGGGCGTGTACCCGTGGAAAAGAGGGCGGAGAGTGTCCCACCGTCACCGCCCTGGCGGACCTGCTGGAGGCGCGGGGCATCTCCGCCGTCAGGGGAACCCACTGAGCTATTCCAGGAATTTGTGACAGAAAGCGCCGTTTTCTCCGGCTGAAATGGGGAGAACGGCGCTTTTTTGCAACCTGTTTATTTTTGACCCCGTCTGTTTCCGACTGAGTTTTTCCATATAATGGATTATACTGTCTCCGATGCACCTCCCAGTGGGACAAGCCGGGAGGAAAAAGGAGACGTGCGGAACATGGCGACGAAAGAAAAGCTGAAAACCCGGGCCGCCCGGGCCAGGGAGGAGATGCGGGACACCGGCCGCCTGGTGCTCCGGGCCCCGGCGCTGGTGCGCACGGCGGAATGCCTGATTCGGTTCCTGCTGGGGGCCATGCTGTCGGGGGCGGAGATTTTCGGCGGCTGCGCCCCCTTTGGACTGGCCATGGTGGGAGCCTCCGGCTCCGGACTGGACGGCTTTTTCGCCCTGCTGGGGGCCTGCTTTGGGTACCTCTCCTTTCAGGGCTTTACCCAGGGGCTGCGGTATGTGGCGGCAGCCATTCTCATCTTCTCCGTGTCCTTTGCCTTCTATGATGTGAAGGTATACCGGTCGGCCTGGTTTATGCCCGCTGTGTCGGCGGCCATGAACTTTGTCACCGGCTTTGTGTACCTGTCCAAGCGGGGCTGGTTCACAGCGGATACCATCTTTTTTGCCACCGAGCTGATTCTCACCGCCGGAGCGGTGTATTTCTACCGCATTGTATTCTCCCCCTGGAAGCGGAAGGGGGATGGTGAGGAGCTGACCATGCGGCAGATGGTCAGCTTCCTCATCCTGGGGGGCACGGTGCTCATCACCATGAGTAAGATCACCCTCTTTGACGGCACCATCTCCCTGGGCCGGTTCTCCGCCGCCCTGGCGGTGATGATCGCAGGGTATCAGTGCGGCATCGGCGTGGGGGCGGCGGTGGGGGTGTCCGCCGGGCTGGCCATGGATGTGGCCGCCGGAGGCGCGCCCTTTTACAGTATGGCCTTTGGATTTGCCGGGCTGATCACCGGTGTGTTCCGGCGGCAGGGCAAGCTCTTTGCCGCTCTGGCTTACGTCATTGCCAACGCGGTGGCCGTACTGTGGACCTGGGACAACGGACTCCAGATCGCCATTCTCTACGAGGTCTTTATCGCCTCGGTCATCTTTATGGTGCTGCCTCAGCGGGCCTTCCGGTGGGCGGCGGCCCTCTCGGTGCCTGAGCGGCGGCGGGACACTGCGGCCAAGGCTCAGGAGTATCTGCGGGAGCGGCTGGACGGGGCGGCGGGGGCCTTCCGGTCCCTCCAGGAGTCCCTGCGGCAGAGCCTGGGCAGCGGAGGCCCCAACGACAATGATGCTGCCACCATCTTTGACCGGGCGGCCAACCGGGTGTGCCGCAAATGTGCCCTCCAGTCGGCCTGCTGGCAGCGGGACTACATCACCACCTTTAACGCCCTCAACGACGCTCTTCCCGCCATGCTGGACCGGGGCCGGGGGGAGCCGGGGGACTTTCCGCCCCACTTCTCCAACCGGTGTCTCCGGTTTTCCGCCTTTCTGGCGGCGGCCAACGAGGAGCTGGTGGGCCTGCTCTACCGGCGGCAGTACGCCGCCCGCCTGCGGGACAACCGGTCGGCGGTGTGCCGGGAGTACGGCGCCCTGGCCGAGGTGCTGGGGACGGCGGCAGCGGAGTTCAGCCGGGAGCTGGTACCCGATCCGGTGCGGGAGAAGCGCATCCGCCAGCATCTGACCGCCCTGGGGCTGGAGGGGGAGATTGCCGCCTTTTACGACCAGGCGGGACGCCTGCGGGTTGAGATTGAGGGCCGTGGGCTGGACACCCTGCGGACCCCTGAGGAGCGGAAGAAGCTGTCAGCGCTGGCGGGCGTACCCCTCCGGACCGCCGGTGAGGAGGAGGGAAAGCGGCTGAACAAGCTGGTGTTTACCCAGGCGGAGCCCTTTATGGCGGTGGCCGGTGTGGCAGCCCGGAAAAAGGACGGCCAGACCGTCAGCGGGGACACGGGGGCCTGGTTCAAGCTGGACGACGGCAGTCTGTATGTGCTCCTCTGCGACGGCATGGGCAGCGGTCCGGCGGCGGGGGAGGACTCCTCCCTGGCGGTGCGGCTGCTGGAGCAGTTCCTCCGGGCGGGTATCCCGGCGGAGACCGCCCTGAAAACCCTCAGCTCCGCCCTTGCCCTCCGGGGGGAGAGCTCCGGCGGCTTCACCACCATCGACCTGCTGCGGCTGGACCTGTTCACCGGCTCCATGTGGGTCTACAAGTACGGCGCGGCCCCCACCTATGTACGAAAGGGAAAAGCAGTGACCCGGATTACCGGCGCGTCCCTGCCTGCCGGGCTTTCGGCGGGAGAGGGCGGCAGCCCGGATGTGACGACCCTGAAGCTGGAACCGGGGGATATGGTGCTGCTGGTCAGTGACGGGGTGGCTGGCGGCGGCGAGGACCAGTGGCTGCGGGACATGTTCTCAAGCTTTGGGGGGGACAGCCCCAAGGACCTGGCCTGTGCCCTCATCCAGGAGAGCGACGGCAAGGAGGTGGGCCCGGACGACCGTACCGCCCTGGTGCTTCGTTTCTCCCGGCAGGAGCCGTAGCATATAGACAATGAGCCGCGCCATTCCGGCGCGGCTCATTGTGATTTCAGGGCGTACAGATTTTACTTTACCGCACGCTGAACGCCCTTGCCGATATCCTCCACAGCCCGGCCGGCGCCGTCAATGACGTCCTTGGCCGCGTCGCCTGCGTTGTCTACCGCGTCCTCCATGGCGTTGCCGGCGTTGTCCATATTGTCTGTGCCGTCGCCCTCCACATGGCCGTTCTCATCGGAGTAGTAGTCGGCGTCACCGGCAGAGGGTGAGGGCATGACGGAGGGACTTTCAGAGGGCATCTGGCTGTGGGTGTCGTCGGGCATGTCGGGGGTCACGATGGGGGTGGGCGTGGGGGTCACGTCAGGCATTTTTTCCGAAGAACAGCCGGTGGCACCCAGGACCACCGTCAGGCTCAGAACAAAGAGCGCAAAAGTTCGTTTCATTGTTTTCCTCCTGTAATTTGTGTTTCTGGCTGGTGTTCCATCCGTCTCGTAGTATGTACCGAAACACTCAGATTAGAAGCGGTAAAAATTTTTTTCGAAAGGGCTTGCATTTTGCAGGAAAGTCTGATAGTATAATATCAGTAATCATTACTGTTAATAAAAGGAAATATTCCTTATTGCACGTAAACCTAAAACCTGATATTCTGTAACCGAAAAGGAGGAAAAAAGATGGAGCTGAAGCTGTACCGTTGTGCTCACTGCGGCAACATCGCGTTCAAGGTGGTGGACAAGGGCGTACCCCTGTTCTGCTGCGGCGAGAAGATGGAGGAACTGGTGCCCAACACCACCGACGGTGCCATGGAGAAGCATGTCCCCGTGGTGGAGAAGACCGCCCACGGCCACGGCTACTCCGTCACCGTCAAGGTGGGTGAGGTGGAGCACCCCATGCTTCCCGAGCACTATATCCCCCTGATTGCCGCCGTCAGCGGCGACACCGTTACCATGAAATTCCCCAAGCCCGGCGACAAGCCGGAGCTGCGGACCTTCAGCGCCGACGGCGCGGTGAAGGCCTATGAGATCTGCAATCTCCACGGCTACTGGAAGAGCGCGGACTGAGTCCGATGAAACAGAAAAACCACATTAGAAAGGAGTCTTTACAATGGAACTGAAGGGCAGCAAGACGGAGGCCAATCTCTGGAAGGCATTTGCGGGCGAGAGCATGGCCCGGAATAAGTACACCTACTTTGCCAGCAAGGCCAAGAAGGAGGGCTACGAGCAGATCGCGGCCATCTTCGAGGAGACCGCCGGCAATGAGAAGGAGCACGCCAAACTGTGGTTCAAGGAGCTGGGCGGCATCGGCGACACCATGGCCAACCTGAAGTCCGCCGCCGCCGGTGAGAACGAGGAGTGGACCCAGATGTACAAGGAGATGGCCGAGACGGCCAAGGAAGAGGGCTTTGAGCGCCTGGCCTTCCTGTTCTCCGGCGTGGGCAAGATCGAGAAGGAGCACGAGGAGCGCTACCTGACCCTCCTGAAGAACCTGGAGGAGGGCGTGGTCTTCAAGCGCGGCGACGAGTATATGTGGAAGTGCCGTAACTGCGGCCACATCCACGTGGGCAAGGAAGCCCCCGGCGTGTGCCCCGTGTGTGCTCACCCCCAGGCCTATTTTGAGCTCCTGGCCAAGAATTATTAAGCGCTGTCCCGCCGGGGGCTTCCCCGCGCGGAGCGCATTAGAGGGCTGCGGCACTGCCGCAGCCCTCTTTTAATCCCCGCGGGGTCCCCATCCGGTTTCCGGATGGGGTGAATGCGGCGTGTGCCCGGTGTGTGCTCATCCCCAGGCCTATTTCGAGCTTCTGGCCAAGAATTATTAAGCACTGTTTCGCCGGGGGCTTCCCGGCGCGGAGCGCGTCAGAGGGCTGCGGCACTGCCGCAGCCCGCTTTTTCAATCTGTAAATAAGAAAGCCCCCGGACGGATATTTCAAACTCCGTCCGGGGGCTTTTACGCTGTAAAGATTAGAGATTCGCCTGGAAGAACTGCTCCATGGCGGCGATGGCGGCATCCTCGGAGGCGCCCTCAGCCGTCACAGTCACGGTGTCGCCGCTCTTGACACCCAGACCCATCAGCTTCATCAGCTGGGTGGCCTTGACGGCCTTGCCGTCCTTGGCGATGGTGATTTCCGTGTCGGCAAACTCCTTGGCGGCCTTTACAAGCAGACCGGCGGGACGGGCGTGGATGCCGACGGGATCCTGAACGGTGTAGGAAAAAGACTTCATTTTGAACACTCCTTTTATAATCTCTCAGTTCTGCTTCAGCAGCAGGACGGACTCGTAGGGACGCAGGTTCCACACCTGGGCGGGGGTACTGTCGGGGTAGTTGGACAGCAGAACCCGGAAACCCTCCAGGGACTCGGGACAGGTCCAGGTGCACTCCTTGCGGAAGAAATTGTTGACGCACAGCAGGGTCTCCCCGTTCCAGCGGCGGCGGTAGGCCAGCACGCTGGGGTGCTCGGGGGTCAGGGGGGTAAAGTCGCCCAGAGCGAACACGTCGTACTCCTTGCGCAGGCGGATGAGAGCCTGGTAGTAGGAGAAGATGGAGTCCGGGTCGCCGGTCTGGGCGGCGGCGTTGATACGGGCGGTGTTGGGGTTCACCGACAGCCAGGGCTCCCCGGTGGTAAAACCGCCGTTGGGCGTGGCGTCCCACTGCATGGGGGTGCGGCTGTTGTCCCGAGAGTGGATTTTGAGGATGTTGTACACGCTCTCCTCGCTCAGGCCCTTGTCCCGCAGGATGCGGAAGTGATTCAGGCTCTCCACGTCCCGGTACTGGTCCAGCCGGGTGAAGCCCGCGTTGGTCATGCCCAGCTCCTCGCCCTGATAGACGTAGGGGGTGCCCCGCATACCGTGGACAATGGCGGCCAGCATTTTGGCCGACTGCTGCCAGTACTCCCCCTCGTCGCCGAAGCGGGAGACCACACGGGGCTGGTCGTGGTTGCACCAGAACACGGCGTTCCAGGCGCTGTGGGCCGCCATGCCCTCCTGCCAGGAGAAGAGGATGTCCTTCAGCTTACCAAAATCGGTGGGCACGATGACCCACTTCTCATTGCCCATGAAGTCCACCTTCAGGTGGTGGAAGGAGAAGACCATGGACAGCTCGCCGCTCTGCTCGCCCGCGTACTGGAAGCAGTTCTCCATGGAGGTGGAGGACATCTCACCTACGGTGATGATCTCGCTGTCCTGTCCAAAGCTCTCACGGTTGAGCTCCTTGAGGAACTCGTGGATGCGGGGACCGTCGGTGTAGAAGCGGCGGCCGTCGCCCTGGAAGTCGTCGGCGTACTCTCCCTTGCTGATCAGGTTGACCACGTCGAACCGGAAGCCCTTGACCCCCTTGGACATCCAGAAACGGACAATGTCGGCCACCTCCCGGCGCACGGCCGGGTTCTCCCAGTTCAGGTCGGCCTGGGTCTTGTCAAAGAGGTGGAGGTAGTACTTGCCCAAGCTGGGCACATACTCCCAGGCGCTGCCGCCGAACTTACTCTCCCAGTTGGTGGGGGCGGAGCCGTCGGCCTTGCCGGGGCGGAAGATGTAGTAGTCCTGATAGACCGGATCCCCCTCCAGGGCCTTCTGGAACCACTGGTGATAGGTGGAGGTGTGATTGAACACCATGTCCAGCATCACCCGGATATTCCGGCGTCCGGCCTCCTCCACCAGGTCCTCAAAGTCGGCCATGGTGCCGTAGCGGGGGTCGATGGCGCGGTAGTCGGCCACGTCATAGCCGTTGTCGTTCTGGGGGGAGACAAAGAAGGGGGTGAGCCAGATGTAGTCCACGCCCAGGGTCTGGAGGTAGTCCAGCTTGCTGATGACGCCCCGGAGGTCTCCAAGGCCGTCCCCGTTGGTGTCCAGGAAGGACTTGGGGTAGATCTGATATACCACGCTTTTCTTAAAATCCTGCATGACAGTACCTCACTCTTCGCAGATAACGTCGGTCTCTCCCGCCTTGGCGTCCACATCGGTGATAAAGCGGAGGGTGTGTCCGGCGGACTCGGTCACCACAAAGGCGGTGGTGACGGGGTGACCGGCCTTGCGGATCTTCTCCGGGTCAAAGGTGATGAGCTTGTCGCCCAGGCGCACCCGGTCGCCCTCCTGCACGTGGAGCTGGAAGCCGTCGCCGGCCATCTCCACCGTGTCCATGCCCACATGGATGAGCACCTCCACGCCGTTGTCCAGCTGGATGCCGCAGGCGTGCTTGCTGTCCTCCATGACGGAGCACACGGTGCCGTCGCCAGGGGTCACCACCACATTTCCGGTGGGCTCAATGCCTACGCCCTCGCCCAGAATGCCCTGGGAGAACACCTGGTCGGGGATCTGGTCCAGGGGGATGATACGGCCGGTGATGGGGGACTTGACGGCGCTGCTGCCGGCCTGAGCGGGCTGCTGCTCAGTTTGGGACGCGGAGACAGCGGGGGCGCTGTTCTGGGCATTGTCGGCTGCGGAGAGCTTCCGCTTGCCGATGATAAAGGTCAGGACAAAGGGGATTACAATGGCCGCGGCCATGGCGGCCAGGAAGCTGAGCCAGAACTGGGGCTTGATGGAGAGAATGCCGGGCAGACCGCCCACGCCGATGGAGTAGGCCTCCACGCCGGTGCTGATGGAGATGACGGCGGCCACGGCGGATCCAATCATGCCGCACACCAGGGGGAAGCCGTACTTCATGTTCACGCCGAAGAGGGCGGGCTCGGTGACGCCCAGGTAGCAGGAGATGCAGGCGGGGATGTTGACCTGCTGGGCGCGCTCGTTCTTCTTCTGGAGCACCGACATGGCCAGCACGGCGGAGCCCTGGGCGATGTTGGACAGGGCGATCATGGGCCAGAGGATGGTGCCGTCATAGAGATTGACCAGCTGGGAGTCGATGGCGTTGGTCATGTGGTGCAGGCCGGTCATGACGATGGGGGCGTAGAACAGGCCGAAGGCGGCGGCGAAGAGCCACTTCACGTTGGAGGTCAGGCCCATGTACACCACGGCGGCGATGGCGTCGCCAATCTTCCAGCCGATAGGGCCCACCACGGTGTGGGCGATGATGACGGCGGGTACCAGGGAGCAGAAGGGGACCACAATCATGCTGATCATTTCAGGACAGTGCTTTTTGAAGAATTTCTCCAGGTAAACCAGCACAAAACCGGCCAGCATGGCGGAGATAACCTGGCCCTGATAGCCGATCATCTGGACCTGGGCAAAGCCGAAGTCCCACACGGGGATGGTCTCCGCGGTGGCCACGGAGAAGCCGTTGAGCAGCTGGGGGGAGACCAGGGTCAGGCCCAGGACAATGCCCAGGATCTGAGTGGTGCCCATCTTCTTGGTGATGGACCAGACGATTCCCACGGGCAGCAGGTGGAACACGGCCTCGCCGATGAGCCACAGGAAGTTGTACACGCCCGACCAGAACTGGGACACATCCGCCAGGCTCATGGTGCCGTCGGCAAAGAAATTGATCTCACCGATGATATTGCGGAAGCCCAGAATCAGACCGCCGCAGATGAGGGCGGGGATGATGGGGGCGAAAATCTCACCCAGGGTGCCCACAATGCGCTGAATCAGGGACTGGTTGCTCTTGGCAGCGGCCTTCACCGCGTCCTTGCTGACACCCTCAATCCCGGCATAGGAGGTGAACTGGTTGTAGAAGATGGCCACGTCGTTGCCGATGATCACCTGAAACTGTCCAGCCTGGGTGAAGGTGCCCTTGACGGCGGGGATGGCCTCAATTTTTGCGGAGTCCGCCTTGGACGGGTCAACCAGAACAAAGCGCATTCTGGTCATGCAGTGGGAGACGGCGCGGATGTTTTCCTTGCCCCCGATGTACTCCAGCAGCGCCTGCACATCGGCCTGGTAATTTGCCATGGGATTGTCCTCCTTCGGTTCTGATTTTGCTGTCCGTGCCCGTGCCCGAGACAGCCAGCGGTTATCCTGTAAGCAAATGGTACTACACTTGTTTAAACAAGCCAATTTGGGAAAGACAATAAATATAGGGTATTGTTTTTGGGCAGGAGGACGGTCTTTCCCTTCTTTTCCCCAACCGCTTGACGGACATCAGTGAGGGTGATACAATGTACCAATCCATAGTTGTTTAAACAAGGTGGTGTCTCCATGCCCCGCCAGAAATTCGTGCAGATTTATGCCGCGCTGAAGGAGCGGATTGAGTCGGGAACCTACCCGGTGGGCCAGCTTCTGCCCTCGGAAAACACGCTGATTGTGGAGTTTGAATGTTCCCGGAACACAGTACGCCGGGCCATCGCCGAGCTGGTGCGGGACGGCTACGTCCAGACCAGCCAGGGCAAGGGCGTGTGCAATATCTTCCAGCCCATTGAGCAGTCCTCCTACACCATGGGCGCCATCGAGTCCTTCCGGGAGACCGCCCAGCGCACCGGGCAGCAGACCACCACCCGTGTGGTGGCCTTTGACCGCTGTACGGCGGACGAGGCCATTTCCGCCCAGACCGGCTTTCCTGTGGGCACGGAGCTGTTTTCACTGTGCCGTATCCACGACCTGGACGGCGTCCCCATGATTCTGAACCTGAGCTACCTGCGGGCGGCGTGCATGCCCCAGCTGACCGCCCAGATTGCCGGCGGCTCCATCTACCGCTATCTGGAGGAGGAGCTGGGCATGGTCATCGTCACCAGCAAGCGGACCATCACGGTGGAGCGGGCCACGGAGCAGGACGAGAAATGGCTCCCCCTGGGGGAGTACAACTGCCTGGCCGTGGTGAGCAACCAGGTGTACAACAGCGACGGCGTGATGTTTGAGTACACCCAGTCCCGTCACCACCCCAGCATTTTCCGCTTCCAGGACAACGCGGTGCGCCGTCAGGCCGCCCGATAAATACACAACAAAAAACCGCCTTCCGATCTCAGATCGGAAGGCGGTTTTTTTACTGGTAAGAAAGTGCTCAGCCCCGGACAGAGAAGGCGAACTCAATGCGCTGCTGGTAGGGGACATCCTGACGCAGGATGTTGGAGGGGAAGGCGGGCCAGGCGGCGGCGTCGGGCCAGCCCTGGGCCTCCAGCGCTACGCCGCTGCGGGGACCGTATTCCGCGCCGCCCTTCCCGGTGCCCGAGAGGAAGTCGCCGGTATAGACCTGCAGGCCGGGCTGGGTGGTGCTGACCTCCAGGGAAATGCCGCTCTCACGGCTGGAGAGCTGGGCGGCGGAGTGGAGTCCGGTGCGGGAGAAGCAGAAATTGTAGTCCACGGGGATGTCCAGGGGCTTGGCCCGCAGGAAATCCAGCGGGGTATTTTCCACCTGAAGAATACGGCCCGTAATCAGATTCCGCTCATCCAGCTCGGTGTACTCGTCGGCAAAGACATGGAGGGTATGCTTGTCGATGGTACCCGTGCCCGCGCCGTTGAGGTTGAAATAGGGGTGGCTGGTGAGGGAGACTACCGTATCCTGGTCGGCAAAGGCGGTGAACTCCAAGGCGAGGGTGTTGCTGCTGCTCCAGGAGAAGGAGACGGACACCTCCAGATTGCCGGGGTAGCCCTCTTCGCCGTCGGGGGAGCGGCGGCGGAACACCAGCTCGCCGCCCCGGACCTTGGCGGTCCACATATGACGGTCAAAGCCCCGAAGGCCTCCGTGGAGCTGGTAGTCACCGCAGTTGGCGGCGAGGGGATAGGTCTTGCCGCCCAGGGTCACCTTGGCGCCTGCGATGCGCCCGGCGCAGCGGCCGATCACAGCGCCCAGATATGCGTCGCCAGCCTCGTAGTCCTCAATGCAGTCATAGCCCAGGAGAACGTCGGTAATCTGGCCCTTCTTGTCCGGGACGCCGATCCCACGCAGCGTGCAGCCATAGTCCAGAACTTCTACCCAAGCGCCGGAGGGATTCTCAATGCGGTAACAGGTGACGGGTTCACCTGTGCTGGTGGTGCCGAAGGGGCGGGCAATCCAGACCCCGGGCTGTACGCCGGTCTCGCTCATAGCGTGGAGCTCCTTTCAGACGACAATCATGAAATTTTAATGTATAAAAAAGTATATAACATTGACCGGCGGTTGACAACAGAGATTTTATACGATTCTAATAGGAAAAGAAAAATAAAATGGTGAAAACAGCCGGAAATAAGAGCGGCAGATGAAAAATGTGAATGCAGTGTGAAGAATCCCATATTTTGCGCACCCAATATGTCAGGAGAGAGCTTATGAATAAAACGGCAGGATAAGGCGCATATTGAGAGACAAAAAAGAAAAGTCTTGAAACCATTAGGCTTCAAGACTTTTTGATGGTGCGGATGACGATACAGAACTTGCGCCTTCCGTCAAAGAAAACCAAATCGAAGCCCAGCGAAGCGGGTTCGATTTGGAGAGGAGGAGCAGCGGCGTGAGCGCGCTCTGACTTTTGTAAAAAAAGTCGGAGCAAGCGATACAAACTTGCTCCGACGATGGTGCGCGAGGCGGGACTTGAACCCGCACGTGCGTAATGCACACTAGAACCTGAATCTAGCGAGTCTGCCAATTCCACCACTCGCGCGTCTTTTTCTGCCAGCTCACTTGTGGAGCACGGCAACGGATAGTATATTAGCACATGAAATACGGCATGTCAATAGGGAAAAGGAAAGGCAGGAAAAAGAAAAAGTCTTGAAACCGTTAGGCTTCAAGACTTTTTGGTGAAAGTAGTGACCTATTTTGATACGAAATGCACACCCCTCGGATAAATCGTTAAAAGGTGTGCCTTTCGTTAAAAGGTGCAACGGAGATGCCCCGCAGAAATGGTCACTTAGGTGTTATTTCTGCCGTTTTGCCCCGGCATCCTTTTTTCTTTCCACTCGTCAAGTTTTTTGACATTCTCCGGGTCAGCATAGAACCGTTTGCACCCTTCTAATGCCGCCCGAGCCAATGATTGCATCTGCCATTCAGTCAGGGATATGTTTTCTAAATTGAATGCCTCCTGCGAGGTCACATTACCGTCTTTGTCCCAATGAACGATGACCATCGGAACGCCTGCTTCGATATCAGCTTTTGTTTTATCGTCCATAAAAAGTTCCTCCTCATTATATATGGAGCAACCGTTCTGCGATGACATCACATATTTATCCCTCAATGCGAATAAAGGGCACAGCGCCCTTTCCCAAATAATCTATCATTTTTGTGCCGCTTTTTCTCCGCTGAATATCGCAATCTCTTCGTTGGCATGGTTTACCATCCATTCGCTTTAGTCATCATTTGGTAAATACCAACCGTGTTCACGGTGAACCCCGTAACTTTCATTAGAGTGGTCTTCGCTATTGTACTGATCCCAAGCCCTTTGATTGATTTCCTCATCGATGGCATCCATTGCTTCGATTTCTTCGTTAAAGTCTCCGTCCAAGATTGATCCAGAACGCCAATCTGTGCTGTCACTGATTTCCTTTTTTCTCGCTCGGAGTTCATCCACGCTTGCAGATTTCAGCCAGTCCTTTTTAGAGGAAACGCCATCTGCATCATCTTCGGCTGAGTCATCACTACTGATTTGTGATGCCAGATATGCGGCAGCCCCGGCCACTGCGGTAACAACGCCTACAACCTTTCCCGCTTTCGCAAGCCACTCCCTTGCTTTCTGCTCACGGTTCTGTTTGCAATCTGGGCAAAGCGTTGCTTCCGAGTCTGTTATAACCTTTCCGCAGCCAGAGCAGATGCCCTTAACATTATCCAAGGTGGTATCGTTCTCGTAGCCGCAGTTTCTGCAAATGTGACGAGCAGCGCCACGGTCAAATCCCTCTTGGTTATTCGAATACGCACCGCACTTGTCACAGAACCAAAAAACATAATCATCTTCAAATTCATCTGCCGAAAGCTGATACCCACAATCCTTACAAATCCATACAGTGGACTTTTTATCAATAGTCATTTTGCCTTC